>JAFGLR010000007.1 GCA_016927955.1 Dehalococcoidales bacterium | reverse complement strand
GTTGGTATGGGTTCTTCGCCAGTGAATCGAGAAAGGCGTTGATTTTAGACTGCTGAGTCGCATTTAGTTGAATATAGAAAGACGGCAGGCGGATATCGGTGCCTTCTTCCATAACAGCCCCGGATTCCGCTAACTTCTGTAATACTGAAGATCCGACCGTGCCCATTTTTAGTTTATTGCGGAGTTCTTCACGGGGCATACCGGGCCGCAGTGGAAATTTCTTATGATACTCCTGTAAAAAACCGGCGGCGCTCCGGACGATATTGTCCCAGCCGGGCGCAGTTACCAATAAACGATGCTCCCCCTGACCGATAGTGACCACTCTCCCCGAATCTATCAACTCATCGATTACCGCATTAACGTCGCCAGCCGGCAGCTGGCTGCGAGACAGTAAATCATTGCCCTCTGCAGGTTGTTTGGCCGTCAGCAGCGCTAAAATGATTTCATCGAGAGTTCCCTCTTCTTTAGTCTTGAGACCCTGAAGAATACCGGACTGGCGGCGGCGTAACCGTTTAGCGTGGGCCTCGATAATTTTACCGCCGCCCAGCGTATCTGTCGTGGAGCGGATAATATAATGGTCGCCGTTTACTATGGCGACAGGTTTTTCCAGTACAAATTGAGCCCAGGCATTTTCACCGGGCTTGAGTACGTCGCCTTCCAGTAGCCGGACTTTAGCCAATATCTGAGCGGCACCCGTAAAGAAAGTGACTTCCGTGCTGTGCCGCAAAGAACGGGGCAAATAATCCAGTAAGCGCAGCTTACCGGTAACGAGTTCCGTAGGTACCAGCCAGCCCGGCTTGGTTAATACATCACCGCGCTGGAGCTGTTCTACCGAGACACCCACTAAATTAGCGGCAACCCGGGTGCCCGGCTGGGCCGAGTCGCTTTTTGTTTTATGCACCTGCAGACCGCGGATACGGGATTTCAGACGCTTCGGTACGATTTCAACATCCTGCCCGACACTGAACGAACCATCGATAAGCGTTCCGGTAATAATCGTACCCGAACCGGTAATCGTAAAAACGCGGTCGATAGGCAACCGGGGACGGCCTAAATCTTTGCGGGGTTGCGTATCCGCAAGCTGTTTTTCGATAACGGAGAGTAATTCAGCTACCCCCTCATTCTTGACTACAGAAACGGGTATAATCGGCGAACCGGCCAGTGTAGTGGGCTTGAGCACCTCTTCCACTTCCATTTTAACCAGAGTCAGCCATTCGTCGTCTACCAAATCCTTCTTTGTGACAGCCACAACGCCCTTCTTAATCTCCAGCAGGTCGAGAATCGCTAAATGCTCTTTGGTCTGCGGCATCACTCCTTCGTTAGCGGCAACCACCAGCAAGACCAAATCTACCCCTCCGACACCTGCCAGCATATTGCCGATAAATCTTTCATGGCCGGGCACGTCGACAACACCGACCTCCTGACCGTGAGGCAGTTTCAACCAGGCAAACCCGAGGTCGATGGTCATTCCCCGCTCCTTCTCCTCACGGAGACGGTCGGGGTCGATACCCGTCAATGCCTGGACTAAAACCGATTTACCGTGGTCGATGTGACCGGCAGTGCTCATTACGAACATAGAAATATCCCTTAGTTTATAGGATTGTCATTCCAGAGTAGGATACAAATTTACTTTAATAAAATGATATAACAAAACTTGTTCTAATTTTCTAGAGAATTATTCTTGTAGGTTAGCATAATTCATCAAATTCCAACCACCATGTGTTTTTTCGAAATAGAGATAAGTCTCCCATCCGTAGAGGGAGTATTTATCACCCTGGTGATTCCTCATTTCCACCTCTATTCCTTCGTTTCCCTCATTGCTCTTGATTTCTCCTGTCAATAAAAAAATTCGCTTCCTCGCTTCATAGAAATTACATCCAACCTGATTCTCACGTTTGGATCTGTAATATATATGGTGTTTGCTTCGTATTCAAAATTGCCTTGATCATACAGGTTTTTTAAGATGGTAAATAGTTGCTGAACTTCTATTTCTGAGATGCCACTTCCCACACTTGGATGGTATTTTTCTATTATCGTGTCATAAGGTACTAATGTTTTTGGTGTTTTATAATAATATTTTACTTCGCTTGATTTACTGGAACACCCACAGAACAGCAAAATAAATATTAAAATGCTGTATAGAATCAACAATGTGCCATTTTTAAAATATTTCATCGTTATGATTTCCACCTCATATAGCTTTAATAGATTTTACTCATTAAGCTACATGGTTGGATTCAGCCCTCCCGGAATATAATCTTAAATTGTTCTTTCAGAGCTTTTATAACTATCTTATCTTCTTCCGGTAATACGGAACGCGGGTCAAGTAATAACATATTTTCGCTTATGCGGCCGACAACTGGTGTTTCTATCTGACGGAGACTTGCGGCCAGTTGTTGAATCAAGGGAGTTTTCTTCTTACTCGGCTCTCCGATAGCCACCAGCTTCGTCGGCAAAGTACCGCCCGGCAATGAGCCGCCGCCAACCATACTCTCCCCATCGATAACCCTGCCTTTATTACCCAAAGCCGCCGCCCATAAATTCGCCCGCTGCTCCAGTTCGGCTAATGGTGTCGCCATCATCCGCCAGACCGGAATCTTTTGAATGGCTTCGCCTTTTAAATAGTGCATTAAGGTAGCGGCCAAGCCTGCCAGCCTTACCTTATCAATACGAACCGTACGTGCCAGCGGATGCTTCTTTAATTTATCGACTAATTCTTTCCGGCCGATAATGATACCTGCCTGCGGCCCGCCAACCAGCTTATCACCGGAGAAGAAAACCAGATCCACGCCAGCCGATATGCTGTTTTGCACGGTCGGTTCGGGAGCCAATCCGAAAGGAGCCGTATCTAAAAAACAGCCGCTTCCCAAATCGTCCAGCGTTATTAAATTGTGCTTGGCCGCCAGTAAAGTCATTTCCTGAATGTCCACTTCGGAGGTAAAACCGACAACCTTGAAATTACTGGAATGGACGCGTAATAAAGCTACCGTATGCTCGTTTATCGCCTGTTCATAATCTTTAATATATGTGCAATTAGTCGTGCCCACTTCCACCAGCTTGGCATTGCTTTGCCGCATCACGTCCGGCACCCGGAAACCGCCGCCGATTTCCACCGCCTGACCCCGGGAAACGATGACTTCTTTACGTCTCGCCAGCGCCGATAAACCGAGTAATACCGCCCCGGCATTGTTATTTACTACCAGTGCTGATTCCGCCCCGGTCAGATGACTCAGAAGTGATTCAATGTGGACCTGACGGGAACCGCGGTTACCGCTTTCCAAATCAAACTCCAGATTGGAGTATCCGCGGGATGCGATTGCCATTGCTTCAATAGTTTCCCGGCTGAGAGGTGCCCGCCCAAGGTTAGTGTGTAAGAGCACGCCGGTTGCATTGATAACAGGGCGTAAACCTGGCGTGCTTAAAGTATTTAATTGATTGACTGCCGATTCTACAAGCTCGTTGAAAGAGGGTGCCGGGTTTCCCTTACTGATATTTACCTTGGTATCTTCGAAAAGCCGGCGGAGAACGCTTAAGACCGAATCGTGCGGATATCGCTCTTGAAAAAGCTTTACCCGCTTATCGGAAAGCACTTTATCCACACTGGGCAGTTTACGAAATTCATTATCCATTTGTTCGCATTTTACTACATCCGGCGGCTATCTTAAAGTCCGGTGTTATTGTATAATACGAATAAGTCGAAACCTGAATCGTTGGAAAATGGAAAATAATAGATGGTAAATAAAAAGGTCCGTCTTACAGAGACGGTTTCCGGAGCTGGTTGAGCTGCTAAGTTAGGTCCGGGCGACCTAGATAAAGCATTGTGCGGCTTACCGCAAATGAAAAACCCGAATGTTATCCGGGGTATGGAAAGCCTGGATAACGCCGGGGTGTATAAACTGAGAGACGATTTGGCCATTATCCAGACCGTTGACTTCTTTACACCCATCGTGGATGACCCGTATATGTTCGGGCAGATTGCGGCGGCTAACTCTTTAAGTGACGTTTATACAATGGGCGGTACCCCGATAACTGCCTTGAACTTAGTTGGTTTCCCTTCCAAGACTATGGATATCAAAATACTGAACGAAATACTGCACGGCGGTATCGATAAAATGGAAGAAGCGGGTGTGGTACTCGTGGGCGGACACAGTATTGATGACCCCGAACTTAAATACGGGCTCTCGGTTACCGGTACCGTCCACCCGAAAAAACTGATTACCAACGGCGGGGCAAAACCGGGAGATGTTCTAATCCTGACAAAGCCGCTGGGTACCGGTATTATTTCTACAGCAATTAAAGCCGGTGTAGTTAAAAAAGCCCTCACCGATAAAGTCAGCAAATCAATGGCAAAATTGAATAAAACCGCCTCGGAACTGATGCAGAAAATTGGTGTCCACGCCAGTACAGACATTACCGGCTTCGGATTCTTAGGCCATAGTATTCAATTAGCTAAAAATAGCAAAGTAGGTCTATC
>JAFGLR010000068.1 GCA_016927955.1 Dehalococcoidales bacterium | reverse complement strand
TCCGTTTACGAAGTAGATCTTCGCAAGTGACAGACCGTACCAACGCCATTTAGGCGTGGCTAGTAGTCAAGCCTTACAGGCGTTAAATAAATACCCCCGGCTATGCCGGGGGTATTTATTTTATCCAAAATCGGAGCCTCATTCTAAGTTAAACAATCTCTCTATTTGTTTCTTCTAAAATAAAAATGTTAACATTTCATTAATTCTCGTAAAAAGAAAGACTTAATCTCTTAACTTAATCAGAATATATTTTTTCAATAGGAATGAATTTGAAAACGAATCTGCAAATTAATTATGAAAATACACCATTTTTGGAAACAGGGAGGATTACCGCTGAAACACCGCTTAATCGCTTAAACTGGCGATGCGAAATCCTGTTAACCAAGAATAAAGAAGCTATAAAAGGGAAAAGGGTTCTTGATTTAGCCAGTCATGATGGAGTATTTTCATATGCGTGCTTGAAACTTGGGGCCAGTCACGTAACCGGAGTTGAGGGGAGGAGGTCGTTAATTAATTCCGCAAATGATAATTTGGCCTCCTTGGGTTTTAATAAGGAACAGTTTACTTTTATTGAAGATGACGTTTTTGATTATTTAAAGGGAGTCAAGACTGAAGAATTCGATACCATTCTTTGTTTCGGGATATTTTACCATACCATAAGGCATGCAGAACTGTTAAAAGAGATTAAACGTATTCACCCAGAGTATATTATACTCGATACGTTCATCCAGAGAGGCTATTTCCTCAATCTTTCCTCCACAGTCATTCTAAACGCATTGAAGCTATTACCCAAACTTAAAATAAGAAATATTATTCACCCGTCAAAATCCCTAAAGAACGTTAATAAAAGTTTAAGCTATGAGCCGATTAAGCCGTTAAGTATTTCGAGGAAAGTTCCCTGTATCGTATTGTTGCCCGAAACCGATGTAAAAGAATGGGGAACAATTGATTTATTAAAACTCGGGGCATGGCCTACTCACGCTTTTCTAGAACTATTATTTCAAAGCCACGGCTTTTCTATTGAACGCCTGATATGGTATAAAAAAGAGATTGATGACTGGACTGCTATTACAGACTATAAAGACGGACGTAGAGCTTCTTATCTTGCCCGGCCGCGCAATTGATTCGTAATTGCCAACAAATTTTATGCCTTAGCATTAATTAAAATTGAGGACTTAACATTAGTATGAGTTTTCTTACCGATATATTAAAATATTCACGACTCGCATCCGACTTGCATAATTTCCTCCGCGATACGATAGACATAGAAAATAGTAAAAAATTAATTGCTACTCAATTACTGAACCGAGAACGTAACTTCCTTAATATGGTGCAGACAGGCATATATCAGAATCCTGGAAGCCCCTATATTAAATTGCTGCAAATGGCGGGTTGTGAATTCGGCGACATCGAATCGTTAGTAAAGAAAGAGGGGATTGAGACTACTTTAAAACATTTACTAGCTGACGGAGTTTATCTGAGCTGGGAGGAATTCAAGGGTAAAACAGATATAATCAGAGGTAACCACCATTTCCAGTTTACAGATACCGACTTTGATAATCCATTTTTAACCAGGGGATTAGAAAGCAGTAGTAGTGCTAGCCGAAGCCGTGGGACTAAGGCAACGATAAACTTTGATCGTTCAACGTATCAAGCTGCCCATTGTGCCGTTGCTTTCAATGCCCATGGAATATCGAATAGCCCGATTATAATTTGGATGCCGATATTACCTTCAGGAGCAGGATTAGCAGCAACATTTTGGTTAGCTAAAATAGATAAACTGCCGGTTAAGTGGTTTTCTCCGCTACAATCAAAAACTATAAAGCCCGCTCTAGCAAAACGTTTGGCTACTTATTATGCTCTTTATGCCAGTCGTTTTTTCGGAGTTAACTTTCCCAAACCTGAATACGTAAGTTTCGATGAAGCTTATAAAGTAGTTGATTGTTTAGCGGATATATTAAAAGATGGTCATGGATGTATTCTTTGGACTTTTGCTAATTCAGCAGTCAGAGTCAGCCAGGCAGCTATGGAAAAGAAGCTGGATCTTTCCAATGTTACCTTTATAGTAGGCGGAGAGCCTCTTACAGCGGTAAAAACTAAAGAAATCAGGGCTACTGGAGCTAAACCGGTGAGCGTATATGTAGCTGTTGAGGTAGGAATAATAGGCTTCGGTTGTGCCGGCCAAACTTCCGCCTCTGATGATGTCCATCACTGTAAAGACCTGCACGCTATAATTCAACGCCGACGAGAAGTGCTTTCGGGTACGGCATCGGTGGATACCTTTCTTTTTACTTCACTAATGAATAAAGCCCCCAAAATATTGCTTAATGTAGAGAGCGGCGATCATGGTCATATTGAAACTAGACACTGCAGCTGTGAGCTTGAAAAATTAGGGCTAACCGACCACATCTCCAACATACGGAGTGTCGATAAACTAACCGGAGAAGGTATGACTTTTATTGGTACCGACCTATTGAGAATTATTGAGGAGTTACTTCCGGATCATTTTGGCGGAAGCTCAGCCGACTATCAAATGGTCGAGGAAGAAAACGAACGGGGATTTACAACACTAAGCGTAGTAGTGAGTCCTGATGTAGGTGAAATAGACGAGGCTAATCTTGTTAAAACCATACTGACCGAATTAAGCAAAGGTAAGGACACACAGCGTATGATGGCAGAGATGTGGGCTAAAGGTGGAGTACTTCGGGTAAAACGGGAGCGACCTTTTGTGACGGCAGCAGGAAAGCTCTTACCCTTACATATACTAACGAAAAAATAACGAAGGAAGGGTTAACTAATGAGAATCAAACGAACTGCATCTCTAGCAGTATTGATTATGATATTATCGGCAGTACTTCTTACAAACTGCCGAGGGCAGGAGCAAACAGCATCTTCGGAAGATAGACCACAGAACATTACATTAACCATTCTGGGATTCATGACCGGAACCACTTTCCAGATGCGATCTGATGCCATCGCTGAAGCTATAAGGTTGGAATACCCCGATTGGACAGTAAACTCAATCGCTCCCGGTGGTGAATCACAATTGGTTAGCCAACGTATAGCCGGCGAAGGAGAGTTTTTTCTTACCCCTTACGTTCGTCAACTTGAACTTGAAGCTCAGGCCCCTTTACACCCAGATATAGATTACGATAAAGTAACCGCATACAATCTTGTAGTACCAACCGCCCCTCAATATATTCACTTTGTTGCTTTAGGAAAAACAGGGTTAACATCTATTAGAGAAATCGTTGAACAGAAATATCCGTTTAAAATAGGGGTTGGTCCGGGCGGTTCTAGAATGCAGTTGGAAAAAATATTAGAGTATTATGGGGCCAGTCTGGAAGAAGCTGAAACATGGGGGGCAAAAACAGAGTTTGTAATAATAACATCACCGAATGGAGTTGAGGCTCTACAATCCGGAATAATTGATACCGGAATCTCATGGTCAGGATTACCGTGCCCGGCGTTTATGGGAGTTACTTTTAACCTTGATATATTACCTATAGACGACACGGGACTGGTAGATTATCTCAAGTCAATAGGTTACTATGAAGTCACTATTCCGGTTGAAACCTATTCCTTTCTCACTGAAGATGTGCCTACTGTCGCTTCTGTATCACATCTGGCAGTCAGACCTGAACTTTCCGAAGACATAGTCTATTATGTTGTTAAGGCTATATTCAACCAGAAAGATTTTTTGATTGCGGCTCAAGCTGATTTCGCCGGTCAACTAACACCCGAAGCCGTAGTAAACTCAATAGAAATAAGCCAGACAACCGGTATCTTTTTCCACCCTGGAGCTCTTAAATTTTTCCGAGAGAATGGCTGGATAGATTAACGTAACCGAGAAGCAGCTAATGAAATATAAAACGGAGCTCCGATTAGCTTAATGTCCGGTATAATAGACAATATCTTCCAACCTGTAGCAAAAAGAAACCTAAATCCTGGTTTTTTCCGGCGTTTCATATTTGTGTTTGCTGTATCTTCGGCTTTATATCATTTAATAGCTTTAGGGATATGGCATGCGCCGGTGGACCTTCATTCAATAATACATCTTTTCAGTATGCTAGCATTAACTTTCCTTGGATTCTCTTATTCCAAAACTGAGTCCAATAGATTACCTTTTATCGATATTACCCTTGCAGTAGTCTGTTTAGCACTTGGCACCTATTTCATAATAAACCTTGATACGTTCATAAATCGTGCTATTGTAATTACTCCTCTATCCGGCATAGAAATAACCGCTTCTGTTTTACTGCTATTACTCCTGTTAGAAGCTACTCGACGAGTCGTAGGGCTGCCTTTTGTTATCATTATTTTCGGTTTCTTACTATTAGTCCTACTCGGGCCTTATTTACCGGGAATATGGAAAAATCCAGGCCTGAACTTGACCAAAATATTAGATGCAATAGTGTGGACGCGCCTTCAAGGCATTTGGGACATACCTCTACGAGTATCTGCTACCTATGTTGTTTTATTTTTTATATTCGGGAAGTTGATGCAATATGCCGGGCTTGGCGACCTTTTAATATCATTATGCAACTCAATAGCTGGGGGAACCAGGGGAGGGCCAGCTAAAGCAGCAGTAATCGGAAGTGCCTTTGTAGGCAGTATCACTGCCGGTCCGGTTACTAATGTAGCAATGACGGGAACCTTTACCATCCCTATGATGAAACAAATCGGCTATAAGCCAAGTTATGCAGGTGCAATTGAGGCTGCCGCCTCAACAGGAGCCAGCGTCGTACCTCCAATTATGACCGGAATAGTTTTCATAATGGCTGAACTAACCGGCACCCCTATTGCAAGAATAATGATACTGGCAATAATCCCAGCATTTTTTTATTATTTATGCCTTCTTCTTCAGGTACATTACCAGGCAGTAAAGTTAGGAATAAATGCTACCGGACAAAAGGCTTCTGTTTCGGACATACTTAATATATTTAAAAAGCGGGGACATCTGTTAATACCTCTATTAGGACTGGTTATACTATTATTTATGGGATACCAACCGGTTATAGCTGTTATTTGGGCAATACTCTCCGTGCCGATAGTGGCAGCTTTAAGAAAAGATACCAGGATGGCACCGCAACGAATTATGCAAGCCCTCAGCGATTCACTACAAGATTTAGCCATAGTTACACCTACGTGTGCACTGTGCGGTATAATAATCGTCGCTCTATTCCAAACAGGATTGGGCAGTATTTTCAGCCATATTGTTATTACATCAGTTGGTAACTCTATGCTACTTCTCGTTGTTTTAGGAGGGTTAGCTTGCCTCCTTTTGGGTACGAGTATTCCTCCAACTCCTGCTTACTTAATGACCACATTAATTGTTGCTCCTCTTATGGTAAATGCGAAAGTTCCGCTGCTAGTTGCTCACTTCTTTTCCCTTTACTATGCTAATATCGCCTTTATAACTCCACCGATAGCTATAGGTGCTCTCGTGGCTGCCAGTATTGCCAAAGCTAATTTCTGGTCGGTCAGCTTCACTGCTTTACGCCTGGCAATAGTAGCTTTCATTATTCCTATAGTCTTCGTTTACCGACCGCCCTTATTGCTGTTCGGTAATCACCTAGAAATCATATGGGCTATTTCTGCTCTCGTTATTATGGTATTCTGCCTATCGTCAGCACTTGAAGGATGGATGTTCAATCGCTTAAACGCTATAAACAGGTTACTATTACTTGCTTGTGGGATTGCATTATTACCACCTAACCTGCTGGTAAACGCTATCGCTATTGTTATCGCCTCCTTAATAATGTTGCAACAATTAAGGAAAAGAAATAAAGTATCTTCGGTTAATAATTTAGGGTAAAGTCTCAAAACAGCCACTAAAATATGAGAGAATGGTGGCATGGGACGGACAAAGAAATGCCCGCGATGTGGCAATAGTAAGAGTTGGGCAAATCAGGTGTAACAAAAAGAGATGCTCAAGGTGTAAATATGAGTGGCGAGTTGATAAACTGCCTTTGCATCTTTCTCGAGTTGAGTGGAGACGTTTGCTTCGATGGTTTCTGCTGGGGCAGAGCAGTGCTGGTATTGCACGTGAGGCACGGTTAGGCAAAGGCCAGGTATTACGTGCTCTGATGCTGGTGAGGCAAGCTATGGCAAGTGACATTCCGCCGGTATTTGAAGGTACAGTCGAAATAGACGAGACCTATCTGGGAGGTACTTGGAAAAACAAGCGGAAGTCAGATTGTAGTAAAGGAGCCAAACGAGGTAGAGGTACATCCAAGCAAGCGGTATTCGGTATTCTATGCCGGGGTGGTCAGGTATGGGCTGAGGTGGTACCCAACGTAGAGACAAATACGCTCCTTCCACTCCTGAAAAAGCGAGTGGTAACGGGATCTATCGTATGCTCGGATACCTTCAGAAGTTATACCGGAGTTGCTGCCAAAGGGTATGTTCATCGTCTGGTGCGGCATGAAGAGCAAGAATACAGTGATGGAAAGGGAAATCACGTTAACGGCCTGGAGGGCTTCTGGGGTTACTTAAAAAGGATGCTGGCAGCTAAGGGCGGTATCAGACGTGAACGTTTGCCATTATATCTTGCGGAATATGTTTGGCGGTATAATCATAGGAGGCTTGCGATAAGGGACCAAATCAACATCGTTTTATCACAGCTTCAAAGTAC
>JAFGLR010000067.1 GCA_016927955.1 Dehalococcoidales bacterium | reverse complement strand
TTTATTGATGAAGTGGCATTTAACCAGTTTGCTCAAACCGCCAGGATGTATCATACAAAAGCATTATCTTAAAATAGCCATTTTCCCTTGATAACGTATCATGTGATATTCTTTTAATTAAGGGAGTGACTTATGGAAGTCGTTTTTGATATGAATCTGGTTGATATCGTTGAATTCAATCTTTTCAACCTGAAGCACCATCCCCAGCTAAAGAAAAGATTAGCTATCATGCGGATTGCTGTTTATACCTTAGCTGCCGTGATGGTCATTCTCGGGCTCATATCCCGGTTTATATTGGATAATTCATCTATTGGGATATTACTTTTAGTACTTGGCATCGGGCTGCTGGTTTACTTTTTATGGCAGAATAACAGTAACCGTACGCGAAAAAGGATTATCCAGGCGGTCAGAAGACAGTACAAAAAAATACCTAATGAAGAAATTTGCCGGCACAGAGTGTCCCTTTCCGAGGAAGGATACCGGGTAATAACAGACTACAGAGATAATAAAACCCCGTGGTCTGAGTTTGCTCAAATAGTCCAGACTAACGACTACCTTTATCTTTTTCTAAATATTGATAAATCTTTTATCGTCCCCAGGAGAGCTTTCCGGGATGTCGCCGGTTATAATTCCTTTGCCGAAAAAGCTATAAAATACTTCGAAAACAACAGGAAATAGCTTTCCCGCTTTTGATTTCCGAATAAACCAAAAGTTATAATAAATCGTAATAAACGTTTAATTCTCCCCGGAGGCACGATATCAAGACTCTAATTCAGTGTGATTTTGACAGTACTATTACTATCGACGACATCAGCTATGGGATTTTGGATAAATATGCTGACAATAGCTGGCGAGTTTGGCGAAATAAATATCATAATAATGAGATAACCGTCGCTGAATTTAACGCCAAGGTGTTCTCAATGGTTAAAGAGGATAGAGAAACGCTAATCGAATACGCAAGACTGCATTCGGATTTGCGGCCGGGTTTTAAAGAATTACTTGATTACTGCAATCAAAGGAATATTGATTTCGCTATCATCAGTAACGGACTGGACTTTTATATCGAATCAATCTTAAACGGTGTCGGGCTGGGTAATCTGAGAAAGATTGCCGGGAAGACCGAATTCGGCAGCGACGGCATCACCGTAAAATATTTCGGGCCGACCGGTATTGAGATGATATCCGGTTTTAAAGAAGCTTATACAAAGTTATTTATACAACAGGGCTTTCGAGTTATATATATCGGCGATGGTATTTCGGATATTCCGTCAGCTAAACTTTGTTACCGCGTTTTTGCCCGGGATGACCTGCTGGCACACTGCTCCGAAGCGAAATTAGAGTGCCTCCCTTTTAACGACCTGCATGATGTGATTAAAGGGCTGGCAGGTATTACAGCTTAGTTTTTTAAGCTAACCATCGCTACCTTTCGCATTACCATCTTTAAAAACGCCTTAGACTATCTTCCGTTTGGCATAACCCGAATAGCCTTCTTCCATACTCGTTCTGACTTATTCTTATGTCATATACCTGTAATACATTTCCGTTAATTCCGTATAATAATTAGGTTTAATACACGGGAATCATAACAGACTTGTCAGGAGGTGAATTGCAGGATAAACCAATTGTTATAACAGATTGTATAATTATAAAATATTGAATCGACTATAATATGACTGAACAAAACAACAATAAGGAGGCATAAATAAAATGATGAAATTCAAGAAATATTGGTTAATAGGTATTGCAGTAATCGCATTATTAGCTGTCGGGCTGGTCGGCTGCAGTCCGAATACCGGCAGTACAAACAACACATTTTCCAATCAGCAGGAAGGCATCTGGGTTACCGGTACCGGCGCGGTAAAGGTCACGCCCGATATAGCTACTCTATCTATCGGAGTAAATGCCCGGGAAGATTCGGTAGCCCTGGCTCAGGCTGCCGCCGCTGAGGCAATGAATAATGTTATTGCCAGTCTAAAACAAAACGGTATTGCCGATAAAGATATCCAGACCCAGTACTTCAATATCTCCCCTGTTTATTCCTGGGATGATATGAGAGGAACCAGCACCATCATCGGTTATGAAGTTACCAATACTGTTACCGTTACGATCCGCGACCTTGATAAAACCGGTACCATAATCGATACTGCCGCCGAAGCCGGTGGCAACCTTACCAGGATTAACGGCATCAGCTTCTCCGTTGATGACCCGACACAGTACTACGACGAAGCCCGCGAGATGGCAATGCAGGATGCCAAAGATACCGCCCAGCAGTTAGCTGAACTTGCCGGTGTTAGCCTTGGTAAAGCCTTCTATATAACCCAGACCGGTTACTATGAACCAATCTATAGAGAGGTTTACCCTGCAAGTTTGGATTCCTCCTACAAAACCCCGATAAGTCCCGGCGAAACCACCGTTACTCTAACAGTCCAGGTTGCTTTCAGTATAAAATAGTAAATTGATACTTTAAACCTTAAAATACGCTGCCTGCGTTCAGGCAGCGTATTTTATTCTCTGTAAAATTGCATTAACCCTTTTCGAAAAACTTGCGAAGACCTTGACACCCATGACTCCATATGTTATGTATATATATGGATATTCGTATATAGTAATATTAGGAGAATAATTGGCTAAACACAATCTCGATTTCTACCGTCTTAAAGCGTCTTTATGTAAAACTTTTGCCGACCCCCGCCGCCTTATTATCATAGAGGAACTCCGCAACGGAGAAAAAACGGTATCTGATCTTATGGAAGCTCTGGCAATCCCCCAAGCCGCTATTTCCCGCCATCTTGCACTATTGAGGGAACGCGGCGTCGTTCAAACCCGGCGAGCCGGTATGAACATTTTCTACCGTCTTACCAGCCCGAAGATTTGTGAGGCTTGTGATATAGTACACGACATACTACTTCAGCAAATCGAAAACGACCATGTATTAACCAGTAATTTAAGGTAATAGTATTTAACTGGGAGGGGTAAGATGAATCTTACGAATAGAAAAGTTCTGGAGGCTAAGTTTGGCGACAGAGTCAGTTTCGACCCCACCGAACGTATGGCTTATTCCCACGATACGGCAAGCTTACCCAATATGGTCAAACAAACACTTAAGACAGTTCCGGACGCCGTAGTGCAACCGCTGAATACTGATGATGTGGTATTTATCATAAAGTTTTCGCGGGAGCATAAAATTCCCCTGACCCCCAGGGGAGCCGCTTCCAGCGGATGGGGAGGGGCTATCCCTACCAGAGGTGGTATAGTAGTCGATTTTTCACGTATGCGTAAAATTTTGGAAATTGACAAAAATAAAGAGACCGTACGGGCTGAGGCCGGTGTTATATGGAAAAATCTGGAAAGTGAATTGAATAAACAGGGGCTTGCCCTGCGTTTATACCCATCAAGTTCTTTAAGTGCTACGGTCGGTGGTTGGGTTGCCGAGGGTGGGGGCGGTATAGGTAGCTATGAATATGGTAGGATAAGCCAAAATATCGATTCGGTTACTATGGTTAATCCGGATGGAGAGATAACCACGGTTCGGGGACGAGATATCGATATTGTTACCGATGCCGAAGGTATCACCGGATTGATAGTTGAAGTAACCGTAAATACCCGCCGGTTTGAACCGGATATCCCCATAGTTGCCTCGTTCCTCGGGATAGACCAGTTGTTACAAGTAACGTATCAAATCAATCAGATGCAATTACCTCTATGGCATGTCAGCTTTGCCAACGCCGAATTTATTAATAAGCAGGCTCAATCGGAAGTTGCCGCAGCCGGGATAATGCCCCATTGGGGTGAAACCGTAAAGCAAGTATCCGAGACGGTTAAATCCGAAAATTGCTGCCGTGCTCTTTTTGTTTACCCGAAATCCCGTGAAGGAGTTATCAAAACAAATTTATTAAAGATAATCAAGAATAACCAGGGCATTATTGCCGACGAAGCAGTAACCGCTAAAGAATGGCAGGACAGATTTTATCCCATCCGGCTTAAAAGGCTGGGCCCTTCTCTCATATCGAGCGAAGCGATAGTAGCAGTGCCGGTAGTTAATCTGGGACAGGCAGTTTCAGCTATAGAAAAAAAGTTCCCCGATATCGCCATTGAAGTCACGCTGATAAGCCACGAGCAGGCTTCCATATTAGGGCATTTATTAGGTGATGAACGTTCTTCCGCCTTTACTTTTGAGTTCCCCCGCTCCATGGAAATCATTAACACCGCCTGTAGCTTCGGCGGTTGTCCTTACTCTGTGGGATTATATTTTACCAGTTTCGCCCGCCGCAATCTGGGTTCGGATAAAGTTAAAAAACTACTGGCGTATAAAGAGAAGTCCGACCCCAGTTGGCTGCTGAATCCCGGCAAAATATTGCCGGAAAACCGTAATCCCGGCCTTTTAAAATTAACCATGAAAGCAGGCCGGATAGCCCAGCCTATTATGGGTATCGGCCGCGCGTTATTCAGTCATAAACCTAGCCTAAGCAAAAAGATACCGTCCCAGATAGCTTATGAAGCTTATTCATGTGCCCAGTGCGGTTACTGCATCGACGTTTGCGACCAGTATTACGGCCGCCAGTGGGAAACCGAGACAGCCCGCGGCCGATGGTATTTCTTGCGGCAATATCTGGAGGGCAAAGCCGAGTTCAATCAGAAAATGCTTGATTCTTTTCTGCTCTGTACTACCTGCCAGCGCTGTAATCAGGTTTGCCAGGTAAAAATTCCGATTCAGCAAATGTGGGACCAGATGCGCGGTCTGGTCATCCAAGAAAAAGGCTACCACACTTTTCCCGGGTTCGAGTTTATGGCATCGAGTTTCCGCCGCGAGTTAAATATCTGGGCCGGCGACCGTCTTACCCGAGATAAATGGATGCCCGCCGATGTTAAAATTCTACCGTCCGGTAAAATAGCTTACTGGGCCGGTTGTACCGCCTCCTTTGTGGAAAACGATATCGCCCAGAATGCCGTTCATATTCTTAAAGAAGGCGGTATCGACTTCACTTATCTTGGTAATGATGAGGCATGCTGCGGTATACCATTCTATGCCGCCGGAAAATGGGACCTGTTTGCCGCGTCCGTTAAGCATAATATCACCGAATTGAATAAGCGTGGTGTTGAAGAAATCGTAATTTCCTGCCCCGGCTGCTGGGTTACTCTCAACCACTATTATCGTGAGTGGGCTCCGAAACTCGGCCTGAAATATGACGTTAAAATCAAACACATCACTGAGGTTACCGCCGATTTGATTAAATCCGGTAAACTGAAATTCAAGCAAATTCCAAAAGACGGCGGCCGTTTGACCTATCACGACCCCTGCCATATCGGACGTCACGGCGGCATTTACGACCCGCCGCGTGAGATAATTAAAGCCATACCGGGCATCGAATATGTCGAAATGGAGCATAACAGGGAAAATGGTCTTTGTTGTGGTAGCGTGCTCAGCCGTGTCGGCCGGCCGCCTGCCGCCGATGCTATCGGTATCGCCCGCATGCAGGAAGCCGAAGCGGTTAAAGCCGATGCCGTACTGACAACCTGCCCATGCTGCGAAGTCCAGCTCAGGGTCGGGGCCAGAGCCGGTAAATCTCCTGTTCGGGTTCTTGATATTACGGATATTGTTGTCGAAGCCCTCGGCTACGAGGTTAAAGATCCCACGCATACCGTACTGGATGCCTGGGACGTCTTCGGTACCGTAATCGATATGATGACGATAAAAGGTATGTCAGACATGATGGGACAGATGATGCCGGAGATTATGTCAGCTATGCCCGGAGTTATGAAGGGTATGATGAAAATGATTACCGGTATGCCGAATTTCCTGCGCCACCCAATGCTGAAAATGATGGAAAAGATGATTCCGTTACTAATGCCGCGGCTGATGCCTGGTATGATGCCGAAACTGATGCCTAGAGTCCAGGAGTTGATGCAGACCGCCATTCCTAATATGCCTCCGCCGATGCAGCATATGCTGCCGGATGCTCTGCCGGAAGTAATGGCTAAGATTATGCCACCCATGCTGCCAAAAGTGGCTCCCTTAGTTGCTCCTAAAATGGTGGCGTATTTGGAGAATCAAGCAACGAATAATAAATAGTTTAATCCTATTCGCAAGCTCAATCTAATATTGGTTTATTGCATATACAGGCGTCCTATAGTATAATATATTGTAATTAGTTTTGGTTTAGGTTATTACAAACTGATCAAGGCGCTGACACGCACTATATTAAAGTGTTGGATGACCCAAGCCCCAAACTAAAATATGGAAAGAGGAGGTCATCCAATGAGTTTCCAGGATAAGTCCCTTACATGTGCTGATTGCGGCGCGACGTTTACCTTTACCGCACAGGAGCAGGAGTTCTTCCAATCAAAGGGCTACACCAATGAGCCGAAGAGATGCCCCACCTGTCGTGAAGCCAGGAAGGCTGAACGTGGTGGCGGTGGCGGCGGTGGTTTCAGAGGCAGACGTCAGATGTACCCGGCTGTCTGTGCCCAGTGTGGCAAAGAGACCGAGGTGCCTTTTGAACCGCGCAGCGGCAGACCAGTTTACTGCAGCGATTGCTACAGTAAAGTTAAACCAGCCAGGTAAATAATTCGGTTTAAATGAAACGAGCACGGGTTATTTTCTAACCCGTGCTTGTTTAGCTCTTAGTTAATTCGTTGATAACGAGCAGATGGTTTAACGGTAATATAAAAAGACAATTCCCTTGTTTCTGATTTTTCCCCAGTCATACTTTTAAATATTTATTAATATAATAATTATAATAAAAACATTTACCATATCCGGGGGTTTTCTGTAATGAATATCTACGTCGGCAACCTATCACTAGAAGTGAATGAAGAAGTTTTACGTCGTGAGTTTACAGCTTTTGGCGAAGTATCTTCCGTCCGCATAATGAATGATAGCTATATCGGTAGCGGACAGACCCGTTCTTATGGCTTCGTAGAAATGCCATCTCACTCTGAAGGCCGTGACGCCATTTCCGCTCTTAACGGCCGAATAATCGGCAACCGTGCTCTCCTGATTGTCGAAGCACTTCCGCTATCAAATTCCGGCAATGTTTATAAAAAAGACAGCCGCTGGAATAAAAGACCCAGACAAAGAGTCTAACTATTCAGAATTTCAGTTTTGCCCCGCTGAGATACCTACCGCCGTTAAGTCTTACGGATGTTCGTCCAGGGTAATGTATCCCAATTTCAGCCCTTTGATAATAGCATCCGTACGGCTGCCGCAACCCATCTTATCAAATATATTTGTTAGGTGAGCCTTTACCGTTCGTAAACTTAAAAATAGCTGGTCGGCGATATCTTTGTTACTCAGTCCTTTAGAGGCAAGGTGTAACACTTCGATTTCACGACGCGTAAGCTGAGCGGTTAATGGTGCATTTGTGGTATTACCGGGTTGCTGTACTACCCGTTCCAGCAACTTCCGGGTTACCGCCGGGTCAAGTACCGACTCTCCGGCACGTACCGATCTGATAGCCTCGACAAGTTCTTCACCCCGGGTATCCTTCAGTAAATATCCGCAGGCACCCGCTTCCAGTAGCCCGAGGATATAGTAGATATCCGAGTAAGCCGTCAATATCAATATAGCAGTGGTAGGACTTACTTGCTTGATTTTCCGGGTAGCTTCGATGCCGTTCAGTCTAGGCATCACGATATCCATGATTATTACATCAGGTTTTAGTTCGGTAGACAGCGACACTGCCTCTTCACCATTACCCGCTTCACCAACTATCTCGAAATCTGCAACTGCCTCCAGTAGGCCGCGCATACCTGCACGAATCATCGGGTGGTCATCAACAATTAATACCCTTATTTTAGGCATTTCATATAATTTTAATCGATTCCTTAAATATTCTCAAGAAACTTTCAAACTTATATTGTACTACGGGGCAACTTTCAAATTGTACTCCAGTCCAAGGCTAATTAGGTAAATAGGTCGGTGTTTAACATGCTCAAATAGAATATGCTATATTTGTGGTATTAGTCAATAATTCCTGATTCATTATCCACGTATTATAAGGGTTATCTTAACTTTCCCATGGAATTCACAAAAATAAATCTATTACCATAAGGTATCTTTAGTATAATTTAATGCTAATAGTGCCCACCAATGGTAGTATGCAAATGAGTAATTGCTCTGCTATTCCAAAAGAGTCTAACTAAAAATAAACGACCTTATAGCTTTTCAAAGCTAGAGCAAATGTTATATAATAACACAATTTGCGTTTGTTTTTAGTTTGCATATTTTAGCCAGAAGAGGAGGTGCAATAATCATAAACTTGAGTCATACGTAGTAAACTGGCTATAAAAAATAAAATCTTTATTTCTTCTTGTTTTATAGCCATGTATTCTTAACATTAAATTAGGAGGAGTAAATGCAGCAAGGAAAACAAATTGTTAACGAAACAATAACAAAAATCACGGATACAACCAGTAATCCGGCCCCGCTCGGTTTACTGGGATTTGGGATGACTACTGTTCTATTGAACATCCATAATGCAGGTTTTTATTCCTTAAGCACGATGATACTGGGAATGGGTTTTGCTTACGGTGGTATCGCCCAGATAATCGCCGGTATTATGGAGTGGAAAAAAGGCAACACCTTTGGTACCACAGCTTTCACTTCTTACGGTCTCTTCTGGATTTCCCTGGTGGCTCTCTTAATGCTCCCGGGTACGGCCACCGAAAAATCCGCACTTGCAACCTACTTCTTTATGTGGGGCTTGTTTACCCTTGTAATGTTTATCGGCACATTAAGACTTAATAAAGCCCTACAAGTTGTATTTGGTTCTCTTACAGTACTGTTCTTCTTATTGTGTATCAGAGATGCTACCGGCAGCACTGTAGTAGGAACAATCGCCGGTTATGAAGGAATTATCTGCGGCCTTTCTGCCATCTACGCAGCTTTAGCCCAGGTTTTAAATGAAGTTTATGGCAGAGTCGTTCTTCCAATCGGCCCCGTGGCACCAAAATAATTTTTACTTATAAATAATCAGTCGAGGCTGGAGGAATCACTTCTCCAGCCTCGACCTATAAGGATGCTATCCGGGAAATACATAAATTGTATCTACTTCCGAGTAATTTACAGGGGTTTTAATTAACAAAGATTAGGGTATAGAGTAATCTAATTCTTTTTAATGACCTTGTATTATTATTCGCTACTTTAGGAGTAAAGACGTTATAAAGTTAATTTTTTAATATTGTACTTTAGGGCAATACAGAACTAGGACTATTTAACGTAGTAGATTAGGCCTATAGGTCGGTGTATAGCACATCTGATAAGAAGTATGCTATATATAATATAATTGGAAAGAAAGTCAAGGTTTGCCTTCCCTCCTTGTTTTTCTAGATACTGTTACATAGGGATATTCTGTGCCTGAAGCCTGACTTTAATAATAGACCAAATTAAGAGGAGTAAAAAATTGAGCGAAAAAGAACAATCCAATCCAATAGAGGGATCTGCCATCCGTTCCATGATGGAAGAAAAACGTATCTTCAATCCACCCAAGGAGCTCAGTGAAAAAGCCTATATCAAGAATTTCGCGGAGTACAAGAAGATTTACGAAAAGTCGGTCAAGAACCCCGATGCTTTCTGGGGAGAAATGGCTGAGCAGCTTGACTGGTTTAAAAAATGGGACAAAGTATCCGTTGCCAACTTCACCGAAGGTAAGCACGAATGGTTTGTCGGCGGCAAAATAAATGTTGCTTATAATTGCGTCGACCGTCATCTGAAGACCTGGCGGAAAAATAAAGCCGCTATCATATGGGAAGGCGACATCGGTGATACCCGGGTTCTTACTTACCAGCAGTTATACAACGAAGTCTGCAAATGTGCTAACGTTCTGAAGAAGCATGGCGTTAAGAAAGGTGACAGAGTATCCATCTATTTACCGATGATTCCCGAACTAGCGATTACGATGTTAGCCTGTGCCAGAATCGGTGCCATTCACTCTATCGTCTTCGGGGGTTTCGCCGGCGATGCTCTTAAAGATAGGATTCAGGACTGCGGTGCCACCGTTCTGGTTTGTGCTGATGGTTATTACCGCAGCGGTAAAACCGTCCGCAGTAAAGATAATGCTGATGCAGCTTTGAACGCCTGCCCCAGTGTAAAAGATGTCATAGTAGTCAAGCGGGCCAATACCGAGGTCAATATGCAAGCCGGCCGTGATTACTGGTGGGACGCCGAAATGGCCGCCAATGATATTAAGGCCGTTTGTGAACCTGAGGCACTTGATTCGGAAGACCCCTTATTCATCCTGTATACCAGCGGCAGTACCGGCAAACCCAAGGGCGTCATGCATACCCAGGCCGGTTACCTCCTTTACGTTTACCAAACCTTCAAATGGATTTTCGATTATAAAGAAGAAGACACTTTTTTCTGCACTGCGGATATCGGGTGGATTACCGGCCACAGCTATATCACCTACGGCCCCTTAGCTGCCGGGGCTACTACCATGATTTTCGAAGGCGTGCCGACTTACCCGAGTCCTGACCGTATGTGGGAACTGATTGAAAAATATAGAGTCAACATTTTCTATACCGCACCTACCCTGCTCCGTTCCTTAATGAGAGAAGGCGATGACTGGGTAAAGAAGCATGACCTGTCTTCCCTCAAAGTTCTCGGCTCTGTTGGTGAAGCAATCAATCCGGAAGCCTGGATGTGGTATTACAATGTCATCGGCGGCGGCAAATGCCCCATTATGGACACCTGGTGGCAGACCGAAACCGGTGGTATTCTCATAACCCCGTTACCCGGTGCTATCGCCACCAAACCCGGTTCCGCTACCTTCCCCTTCCCCGGTGTCGACCCGGTTATTTTACGCGAAGACGGCACTGAAGCAGAAGTTAACGAAGGTGGTTACCTAGCCCTGCGTAAACCATGGCCGGGTTTGATGCGTGGTGTCTACGGCGACCCGGATAGAATGAAACGAACTTACTTCGAAAGATTCCCTGGTTACTATGTTTCCGGTGATGGCGCCCGCCGTGATGAAGACGGCTACATCTGGTTGATGGGTCGTATCGATGACGTTATTAAAGTCTCCGGTCACCGTATCGGTACTGCCGAGGTCGAGAGTGCTCTAGTCGCTCATTCTAAAGTAGCGGAAGCTGCTGTCGTCGGTATGCCTCATCCTGTTAAAGGTTCGGCCATCTATGCCTTCGTAACCCTGAAAGTCGGTGTTGACAAGACCGATGAACTGAAGAAAGAACTCGTAGCACATGTTCGTAAAGAAATCGGCCCAATTGCGACACCGGAAAAAATTCAGTTCGCTGACGCGCTGCCTAAGACACGTAGCGGCAAGATTATGCGCCGTATCCTGACCAAGATTGCCGCCGGCGATATTGATACCCTTGGCGATACCTCCACTCTGGCTGACCCGTCTGTCGTTACCACACTGGTCAAAGAGAGAATAGCTTAATAAACATATAATCAGTTTAGCGATCAAATTAATAAATAGGAGTTCATACCAACCTTGTGGCTGTTAGCCACAAGGTTGGTATGTGAAACATGTTTAATCAAGTCGCAAACCGTACCAGGATTAGTTCCGGTGACATCATTGCCATGCGGGAATCCGGGGCATCACTGGAACAAATAGCCGAAACAATCGGCCGAACCAAAGAACGGGTTAGACAGATTTTAGTTAAAAATATTGGGACAACCCGCCATAATCTGCTTTCCACCCAACAACTTTATCGTCAACTTGGCTTGCCGCGTACCCGTGTGGTCGAACTTTATAAAGATGGTATCATCACTCCTAAAGCAGAGTGGAAAACAGGCAACCACCATTACCTGCTCTGGTCGCCTAACGTTGCAGAAATCGTCACTAACTATTATAATAAAAATCGTTTATGCAAAATGTGTTTAAAGCCGCTTGGCAAGGGAAGATGGGTATTCTGTTCGGACGAATGTTACCGGGAAGGGCAAAAATATAAATACAAGTCCGGAGAAGCTAAGCGCCGGCACTTGGAAAATATCAAAGGATACCTAGAAAGGCGCCGTAACCGTAAAACCTACTTCATCGAATCTGTACCTGTGTAGTTATTACCGTGGTTAACATTCCATATATTATTTTGTTTTGTATAAGAAAAAACCATTATTAGAAAGGGGAAAATAAATATATGCAGTTACCGGGTTTATTCTGGATTGTACCTATTGCCGCTGTATTAACCGTTATTTTTGTTATCTGGTTAGTACGTAACGTTATGAAACGTGATACCGGCACTCCTAAGATGCGGGAGATTGGTGACATCATCTTTCAGGGCGCCTGGGCGTTCATGAAACGGCAGTACAGCACCATTCTCTGGATTTCGATAGGTATTGCCGTCATTATCGGAATTATTGTAGCCGTATTACCTTCTACGGCAAACTCCGGCTATAGCGGTTTCGATCTTGGCTGGCGTACCGGCATCGCCTTCTTAGTCGGAGCCATCTGTTCCGGCGTAGCCGGCTTCGTCGGGATGTATATTGCGGTCAAATCCAATGTACGTTGTGCTTCCGCTGCTCAGAAAAATCTGAGGGAGGCTGTTACCACGGCGTTACGTGGTGGTGCGGTAGCCGGTTTCTTAATTACCGCTCTGAGTCTTATCGGTGTTACCATTATCTTCTTCGCTTTCGGTGGTTATAACCAACCGCAAATCGCTCCTCACCTTATTGTTGGTTTCGGTTTCGGTGCCAGTTTCGTCGCCCTCTTCGCCCAGCTCGGCGGTGGTATTTATACCAAAGCCGCTGATGTGGGTGCCGATATCGTCGGTAAAGTCGAATCCGGAATTCCGGAAGATGACCCCCGTAACCCCGCCGTCATCGCCGACCTCGTCGGTGATAACGTCGGTGACTGTGCCGGCCGTGGTGCCGACCTTTTCGAATCCACCGCTGCGGAAAATATTGGTGCTATGATACTCGGTATTGCCGCTTATCTGGCTACCGGCCGCGTCGAATGGATTCTTTTCCCTCTGGCCGTCCGCGGTTTCGGTATGATTGCCAGTATGATTGGTCTTTTATGCGTTCGGGCTAAAGAGTCTGAAAACGCGATGAATGCATTGAACCGTGGCTATTTTATTGCTATCGGTCTCTCAGTTGTCGGCCTTTTCGTTACTGTTTGGTTTATGTTGGACCAACAGATGTGGCTCTTCGCCGCTGGTTTAGTCGGTATTGCTGCCAGTGTCGTCGTCGTCTTTGTTACTCAGTACTTTACCGAAGCCAGATACCGCCCGGTGAAAGATATTGCCGAAGCCTCCAAGACAGGCCCGGCTACCAACATCATTATGGGGCTCTCCGTCGGTTTTGAAACTACTTTCGCCACGGCTCTTATCATCGGTTTATCATTATTACTCGCTTACTGGTTTGGTGCATTAAGCGGCGTCGCTGGTGCCGGTGCTTTTGGTACCGCCGTCGCCACTATGGGTATGTTAATGACCTGTCCTTATGTCCTTTCGATGGATACCTTCGGCCCCATTACGGATAACGCTAATGGTATTAACGAAATGGCCGGTGCCGGTCCGGAAGTCCGCCGTATTACCGACCGTCTGGATGCCGTCGGCAATACTACCAAAGCTTTAACTAAAGGTTATGCTATGGTCTCCGCTGGTTTAGCCGCTTTCCTACTCTTCCAGGCTTACATCGAAAGCGTTAACTACCTGCGTCCGGATAATCCATTGACGTCCGTAAATCTGGCCAGTATCGAAGTCTTTATTGGTGCTTTGCTTGCCGGGATGATGGTTTACTGGTTCAGCTCGATGGCGATTAAAGCCGTCGGTAAAACTGCAAGCAAGATTATCGAAGAAGTCCGCCGGCAGTTCCGTGCCGACCCGGAAATCCTTAATCCTAAGCCGGGGCAGCCGCCGCACAAACCGGATTACAGCAAGGCTGTTGATATCACGACTAAAGCCGGTCTGCAATCAATGATTGCTCCCGGCCTGGTTCCGATACTCGGACCTATCATTATCGGTCTGGTCTTCAAGTATTTAGGTTTACTACCCCATTTAGAGTTCTTTGATGCTCCTGCGGTAGTCGCTGCCGTTCTGATGGTGGGCACTATCGGCGGTCTCCTGATGGCATCCTTTATGAACAACGGTGGCGGTGCCTGGGATAACGCTAAGAAGATGATTGAAGACGGACAGCTTAAGGATGACCAGGGCAATGTCCTGGGGAAAAAGACTTTTGCTCATGCTGCCGCAGTAGTCGGTGATACTGTCGGCGACCCGCTGAAAGATACCGCCGGCCCTTCTCTGCACGTTCTCGTTAAACTTCTGAGCACCATTACCCTGGTTATGTTACCCATTTTCATCTAAAACATAAATTTGTCTAAAAGAAAAGAGGGAGAGGTTAAACTGAACTGCACCCCTAAAGTTGGACAGTATGATATACTGAAAAAACTTTGGGGGTGTATTTTTTTATGCCGAAAGGGAAATCATTTT
>JAFGLR010000066.1 GCA_016927955.1 Dehalococcoidales bacterium | reverse complement strand
TGTTCTTTATCGTTCAACGTCACATTCATATGGTGACATTTTCACAGAACACTTAAACGGTGACAAAATCATAGAACAATAACAGGGGCACATCAGGCTATTGAAAGAATATAAGTCCTATGTTATAATAGCCAAATCGCAGTTTCTTACTGAAGATATTTCAAATTAACCGGTGTTTAAAACCGGTTATTATATGAGTAACTTTAGATAAAGAAGGAGGGAGTAAATGAAAGGAAAAAGGTTACTAATCACCATTGTCTGCTTCGTGATTATCGGCATTTTACTAACTGGCTTTGGTCTGGGATGCAAGTCACAAACTACTGCAACAGAAACAAAGACTCTTCAAATCGGTAGTATCCTGGCATTGACCGGCTGGTTTGCAGGTAATGAAGTAACGGGTGCTCGTGAACTTGATTGCATGGTTGATATTATAAATGAAAACGGCGGGATAAAAGTTGGGGATACATATTATAAGATAGAGATTGTACAAATGGATAACCAGAGTAATCTGGACGGCACAGCCGCAGCCGCTA
Organism: Dehalococcoidales bacterium; assembly: GCA_016927955.1. Taxonomy (GTDB): domain Bacteria; phylum Chloroflexota; class Dehalococcoidia; order Dehalococcoidales; family JAFGLR01; genus JAFGLR01. Next base: position 23,701 of record JAFGLR010000066.1, on the reverse strand, counting down.
ACCAATTAGCCTATGATAAAAAAATAAAATTCGTAGTAGAAACATTGGGGTTTCTCTCCCTGTCCGGAAATAGTATCTTTGAAGAAAATAAAATACTTCATGTTTGCCCTTATAATACCTTTATTCCTGATGAATTTAATGCGCAAACACCATATAAATTCGTCGCCGGTCCAAGCCTGTTTGGGAGTTTATCGGGTACTTTTTCAGGGATTAGACAGAATTTCCCGGATGTAATAAATATTGCTTGTATAAATCCAGATGATGGGACAATACCCACTACAAAGCCGTTACTAGAGAAAATAGTTCCAGGTGTAGGCATAAACTTAATCGGCGATATTATCCTTTATGCACCTGATACGATAGACTTTAATCCTATAGTTTCGAAACTTCGGTCGGTACAAGACGTAGATGCCTATGTGATGATAGGAGGTACTAACCAGCAATTCGCTGCGGTTATTAAGGCTTTGCGGAGTATGGGCGATCAAAAACCTTTTATTTGGGCTGGTAATATCAGCGGTCCTGAACTTATGGACATAGTTGGCAAAGAATTTGCCCATAATATTATGACGCTTGGTATGATCGAGGATGCTGGTAATCCACCCATTTTAAATCAACTATTTGAAAAAATGTCAACCAAGTACAACGATGTTGCTAAATACGGAATTAATGCGAATTGTTTGTATTTTATCACACAGGGGATTGAAGCAGCCCAAAGTTTGGACACCACTGTGGTCAGAGATAAATTGGAATCCATGGCTAGTTTTGATACTGTTTTTGGGGAAGGTACTCTCGGCGGGTTAGAGACATACGGCATTAAACATGCACTCGTTGCTCCACTTCCAACGCATTTGATAATGAATGGTGAATATACACAGGGTCCATGGGTTAGTTATTCTATTCCGTAGATATTAATTTTATATTCTTAAAATCAATTATGAATCTAACGGCTCCTATACTTATAGGAGCCGTTAGACTACCGGGAAATGTTGAAGGAAACATAACTTTTTTTAAAAATTTATCGACTTCAACTGATATCTAAACTCACCGGATTTCTAAGCTTGATTCTATTACTCCATAATTTTGATATACGCTGTTATTGCTTGTATTTTTCTCTCTCAACCCGTGGTCGGTGTGGAGGAATTCCTTTCAGCCAGAGGTTTATCACCAGCGAAAGTACCGCCATGAAAGCGACGAATAAGAACATCTGCGTTAATGCAGAATTCAGTGATTCACGCAGTATGGTGATAAGATTTTGGAATAGCACTATGCCTTCACTTCCCATTCCTTCAAAGGTGCTTTCCATAGATGTGTAAGCGTCCGGACTGATTAGAGCTTGAGGATTATTGAGGATACCCGTCAGTTGCTCCGGCGGCACGACGGCGCTGACTTCAGGAGAGAGGTTGGTCATGAACTGTGAGGCAAAACGGTTGTTAAGGATGGCACCGACAATAGCCAGACCGAATACGCCGCCTAAGGGACGTACTAATGATATGAGAGAGGTAGCGGTACCAAGTACTGTATAGGGAACGCTATTCTGTACCGCGATAGTATGAACCGGCATGATGTTGCCATTGGCAAATCCTACGATTACGATATAGATGATTGCCGTGGTTAAAGTCGTCTGGGGAGACATTCCGGATAGCAGGAAGAAACCGACACTGGCAATCCCGAAGGCGATTGTTGCTTGGAGACGATACCGTCCGCCCGTGCGAGAAAGCAATTGCCCGCCTATGAAACTTCCGAAGGCCATGCTGAGCATCATCGGCGTCATGAAACCGCCGCTTTCTGTTGCTGTAGCCCCGAGCACACCTTGGAAGAAAAGCGGGATAAATATGATTATGGGGAAAAATAACATACCGTGAAGAAAACAAACAATCGATGATATAGTAACAACCCGGTTACGGAAAAGCCCCAGCGGTATGATGGGCTCGGCTGTGCGAGATTCGATGAATATAAAAACTGCCAGAGATGCAGCCGATAGTATGAAAAGACCGATTACCGTCACGGAATTCCATTCATAATCCACACCACCCAGGCTAAGCCCCAGTATCAGAGGGACAATAGCTAAGGTCATAGCGATAACACCGAAGAAGTCGATTCTGGGTTTGTTACTGGAGATTTTGATTTTCGGGAATAAGAATATGAACACTAAAATAATTACCATACCGATTGGAACCGTAACCCAAAAACACCAGCGCCAGGAAAGCACGTCGGTAATAATTCCACCTAAAGTAGGCCCAATAACTGTAGAAAAACCGAATACTCCGGCCATAATACCGCTATACTTTCCTCTTTCCTCCGGCGGGAAAATATCGGCGATGATGATAAAACCAAGAGCTTGCATCGCCCCGAAGCCAAGACCCTGAACGGCCCGAAAAATTATAAGCTGCTCCATGGTTTGGCTGAAACCGCACAGGAGCGACCCTATTACAAAGATACTCATCCCGGTGACCAGTATCCATTTCCGCCCGAACATGTCGGAGAGTTTGCCGGATAGAGGAACGGATACACACTCGGTAATCATATAAGCCGTCTGGACCCAGGTATAGTGGCTGAAACCGCCGAGGTCAGTAACTATCCTCGGCATGGCAGTAGAAGTCAATGTCATAAATATCGTACCGAGGAACATGGTTAACACGGTGCCGACCAGTGCGGTAATCACCTGTTTACGAGGGAGTTGACTCTGGTAAGACTGTGTGATGATATTATCCACGACGGAATCACTGTCGGGTGTTTTGTTTATTGCCTGGCGGTCTGGTTCAGAATTTTTCAAACGAGTATTCCATTTATCAGAAGGATATGAATATTTCTTCTAGTGTAACTTCTCCGACACTTCATTAATTGGCTAAAATTATAGAAGAAAGTTTTCTAACGAAGCCATCTAAACGTGAAACGGAACAAGTGAAATTAGCATAATAACGATTATTTCAGACGCAATACGCTTACTTTTTAGTCTTATCTATACCTATACCGCCTATTTTACCACATTAGTAGCCGTTTTGAAACTAAAATAATTATGTTATTGTGAGGTTTACCGGTCATATTTCATTTAAATTGATTGTTTTTAAGACGATTGTCGGAGATTGCGCAAGAGCCAGAACCATAATATGTAACCTCTGATTCGTACTTTCCATTAAGCCATGGTTTACTTATAATAATTTAGAATATATGTTGCATAAATTAAAAACTGACCCCATTCCTGTCTTATTATCGTCTTGCGATAAAGCCATAGTTTATTTTACGAGGCGGGACTTGCTTTTAGAGAGTGTTTCACCTATAGCCTACGTATGGAATTTGCCGAAAGTAAAAAGGATTCTCGCCAAACAGGAGGCTGACGGCAGTTGGAAGTACTCAGGGAAACAGCCAGCCGTATATCCGCCGCATCACTACAGTCTGGTGGAAACCTTTAAACGATTTCGGATACTGGTAGAAAAATACTGTTTCGATAAAACAAATGATGCCGCGAGAAAAGCGGCGGAATACCTGTTTACCTATCAGACTGATGAGGGCGATATCCGCGGGTTTATCGGTAACCAGTATGCTACTTATTACACCGGGGAAGTTTTATCACTGCTGATAAAAGCCGGTTATGGCGAGGACGAACGGGTAGAAAAAGGCATGCAATGGCTGCTCTCGATGCGGCAAGACGATGGCGGCTGGACTATTCCCATCATAACTCACAGATTCGACAGGGAGACCCAAAACCGGTTAACTTCCGAATATGCCGCACCGGTGGAGCCCGACCGTACCAGACCGTTCTCCCACAATTGGACTAATATGGTTATGCGGGCATTTGCGGCTCATTTCCGCTATCGGCATTCTCCGGAAGCCTGGATTGCCGGAAATTTGCTGAAATCGCGGTTTTTCCGGCCGGATGTTTATTCATCTTATAAAGATGCCCTGTACTGGACTAGATTCCAATTCTGGTGGCCTAATCTGCTGACTGCGGTAGAGTCCCTCCTCGCCCTCGGCTTTACCGGGGAAGACCCGGATATCAAGAAGGCTTTGGACTGGTTTATTGCACACCAGTCAGAAGACGGCTTATGGAATGTTTCCTATAACAAAATAGCCGCTGACGGTGGCAAACCCGGAGACCGGGAATGGTTGACCCTGGCGGTTTGTAGAATGTTAAAAGGATACTCTGAATACCATGTTTGAAATGGACGGCCTCGTCAAAATAGAGAAAAACCTGGTCAGACCGGCTTCTGTTACGGTAGCCCGGGCTTTTATGGACGACCCGGAGACGGTCTACCTGATACCCGATGAGAAGAAACGGGAGAACCTTCACCATGCCTTTGAGTTCTTTATAAGTATTTCTCAGCTCGGTAATGAAGAAGCCTATACGACTTCTCCGGCGTGTGAAGGTGTGGCTCTTTGGTCATCCTCAGAACATAGAATGCCCTTTTGGGCAGTTCTAAGTGCTAACCCGTTTCCTTCTTTTAGATGCGGTTGGCGGTTTATTTTCTGCCAGATGGAGGCTAACCGTATTGCCGAGAATATCAAGACAAAATATGCCCCGGTCCGGCATATGTATCTGGCACTCTTAGGTGTCGACCCATCTCATCAGTGGAAGGGTTTTGCCAGTGCCTTAATAAAACCGATGCTAAAGAAGCTAGATGAATCTCGCCTGGCAGCCTATCTCGAAACACAGAATATGAAAAACGTAAGTATGTATGAGCATTTCGGATTCAAGCTGGTTTATCACACTGAAGTATTGAACGGGAACAGCCATATTTATGCGATGCTTCGGGATGCCCGGTAAGCCGGAGAAATTATTTATTTAATCCGGGTAACTGCGACGGCAATACCGGCTGCCAGGGATAACATATCGAAGAAGCTGAAATATAGTCCCCAGGGGACTATTATCGCAACAAGATAACTTAATCCGACTGCTATTCCGGCAATCACTGCCAGCGGGATACCGCGTTTACGGTTGACGGCTAAATGAATTACCTCCGCAATAACGTAACCGACTGCGGCACCGATTAATAAATTTAAAAATATAAATGGAATAATATTACCGAGCAGCCCCCAGATAACGCCGGTAACGGCGGCCATGCCTAATCCCGTGCCGATAGCCCGGAGATAATATTGTATAGACATTCGGTACGTCGGCAGTTTATATAACTTTGCACATTCACGGCAGCGGGCACCGACCGGTGTCTGCACCATACACTTGGGACAAATGGGCTTATCGCATTTACCACACCTTAAATTGGTTTCAACGTCAGGATGAACTGCACACTTCATTCGGTATGACTCTATTTAGTATTTTATTTGGTAGTATTCCGGCTTATCCATTCTTTCCTGCTGCGGATATCGCGGTCAAATAAGAAACGGTTTAGCATAACTTCACTACGGCTAATTTTTTTACCCAGTTCGCTGATAGGAACAGTCATGCGTCTTACAGGTGTTATCAGGAAAATAATAAAAAGTATCAATGCCAATATTATCCGCTGGTCGCCAAAATCATTGATAAAAAGGACACTAAGACCCGGCAAATTGGATAAAACAGTAGTCAGCGAAACTAAAAATATTGATATTAGAGCTGTAAGAGGTAATTGGCGGAAGGGTATGCCTATGAAGGAAAGGAACGTAAGGATAAGGGTCATATACGGTTCGATGGCGAAGGCAACGCCTACGGTGGTAAGCACGCCGCGGCCGGCGTTAAATTTCAAAAATACCGGCCAGTTGTGTCCGATAATTGCAGCTATTCCCACGATGGCCTGCATGTAAAAAGGCAGACCGAAGTATCGTGCGGCATATACGGCTAGAAGGCCTTTACCTAAATCGAATACCAGTACCGGAATGCCCCACCAAATAGATACAGACGACATTACGTTAGTCATGCCTACATTGCCGCTGCCGACTTTCCGCAGGTCGATACCGCGGGCCCATTTAGCGATAAGATAAGCCAGCGGAATCGAGCCGAATAAATAGGCTCCGAAAAATAAAAGGACGCATAATAACGCTTGCGGCATAAATTAAATTCCTTTTATTTGGTTTCTTTTACCAGGGCAATTAAACGTTCCGCGGAGGATAACGGTACTTCGACGCCGCCCATTTGCACCTCGGTTGCTTCTATACCGTGGTAATCACTGCCGCCGGTCGGAACAAGATTATATTTATCCGCCAGTGAAAGTATTTTCCGTATGTCTTCAACGGTCGAATTATTATAATACGCTTCCACTCCAACAAGGCCGGCTGTCACCATATCGATAATAGCCGTTTCATAGTCTTTATACGTAATCGGATGGGCGAATACGGCCAGACCGCCTGACTTAATAATCAATTTGACCGCTTCTGCGGGAGTCATTTTCCCCCTTTCGACGTAGGCCGGACCGTTTCTCCCGATATATTTGTTAAACGCTTCTTTGAAAGAGGAAATATAGCCCTTCTCCTGCATTGCCTGGGCGATGTGGGGGCGCCCGACGGAACTACCCTGGGCGATCTGCAGCACCCTTTCCCATTCCACTTTAATCCCCAGTGAAGCCAGCTTGTTGACCATTTTTCTGGCCCGTTCGACGCGTGATTCTCTCATTCTGAGCAGCGTGCTTAACAACTCGGGATTGTTATAATCGATGAAATAGCCCAGCACGTGGATTTCCCCGTTAGGGACATCGGTGCTTATCTCGACACCGGGGATAAAGGTCAGTTGGGGATATGCTTTAGCGGCATCTACCGCAGACGGAATACCGTCTACCGAGTCATGGTCGGATATTGCCATCACTTTTAGTCCGATGTTAACGGCTTTTTCTACCAGTTCTTTAGGAGAAAATTTACCGTCCGAATAGTTAGAGTGAATATGGAGGTCGACCTGTGGCACTACTCTATCTCCCTTTGGATACGCTTAATACCAGTAGCTTTACCGGTTTTTTCATCAATACTTACTACGATGCCGTTTAATATTACTTTACCTTTACCTACGGTAAGGCGTTGCGGTATCTGGTTGAGAAAACGGTATAGCACAGTACCGGTTTCATCACCGATTACAGAGTTTACCGGGCCAGTCATACCGATATCGGTAACATATGCAGTACCCTTAGGGAATATTTGGGTATCGATAGTACCTACGTGAGTGTGAGTTCCCAAAAGAGCTGTTACTCTGCCATCGAGGTACCTGCCCAGTGCTATTTTTTCCGAAGTAGCTTCAGCGTGAAAATCAATAATTATGACAGGTGGCACATCTTTTATTTCCGCCAGCAACTTGTCCATCGTACGGAAAGGACAATCATAGTCCATCTGGAAGAAGACTCGGCCTATCAGGTTGATTACCATAACGCCCTTGCGGATGATAAAACCTTTACCCGGTACACCTGGCGGATAGTTAAGCGGGCGTAAAATCGGGAATTCGCTGTCCAGATATGGGATAATCTCCCGGTGCGACCAGATATGGTTGCCGGATGTTAATACGTCGATATTCATGTCCAGCATTTCCTGAGCGGTATCCGGAGTCACCCCGATACCTCCGGAAGCATTCTCGGCATTGGTGATAACCATATTCAGGTTATATTCTTTACGCAGTCCGGGCAGTAGCCTCTTGAGAGCATTTCTTCCCGGACTGCCGATGACATCTCCGATTGCCAGGATTTCCATCCAGGTTGTTCCCCTTTACTTTGCGATTTCTACGGCTCGGGTCTCCCGTAATACAGTTACCTTTATTTGGCCGGGATATTCCATACCCTCTTCAATCTTTTTGACGATATCCCTTGCTAGTCTCATGGCGGACATGTCATCAACCTCTTCCGGTTTGACCAGAATGCGGATTTCACGGCCGGCCTGTATAGCATAGGATTTATCGACGCCGCTGAAGCTATTGGCAATATCTTCCAGGTCCTTCAACCGTTTCAGATAGTTTTCCAGGGTCTCGCGGCGGGCACCTGGCCTGGCACTGCTGATAGCGTCAGCGGCGGAAACCAGATAACCCCACATACTGGTACTGCCGGTTTCCATGTGGTGCTCGGCGATACCCTGAATCACTTCCGGTGATTTATCCCATTGCTTAACAAGGTCGGCACCGATTTGGGCATGGGTGCCTTCAACTTCGCGGTCGACTGCTTTGCCTATATCATGCAATAAACCGGCACGTTTAGCTATCGTCGGGTTAATGCCTAATTCGCTCGCAATCATACCGGACATAAAAGCCACTTCAACGCTATGCTCCAATACATTCTGCCCGTAACTGGTACGGTATTTCAGACGGCCTAACAGTTTAAGCAACTCCGGTCTCAAGCCATGCAATCCGACACGGTAGGCAGCTTCCTCACCGGCTTTCTGAATGGCGGTATCGACTTCTTCTTTAGCTTTGGCTACCACTTCTTCGATGCGTGCCGGGTGGATACGACCATCGGTAATCAGTTTGCTTAAGGCCAGGCGTGCAATTTCACGGCGAATGGGGTCGAAACTGGATAAGGTTACTGCCTCGGGCGTATCGTCGATTATAAGGTCTACGCCGGTAGCCTGTTCCAGTGCCCTGATGTTGCGACCCTCGCGGCCGATAAGACGACCTTTCATTTCATCATTCGGAATTGGCACGGTAGAGGCGGTAATTTCCCCGGTTATTTCGGAAGCACACCGCTGTACTGCCTGGATGATGATATCTTGAGCTTTAGCGCTAGCTTCACCCTTAATTTTTATTTCCCATTCATACAGGCGGCGGGAGGCCTCCTGCTGCATTTCCGTTTCCATTGCATCAAGAAGTTGCTGTTTAGCATCCGCCGTAGTGAGATTGGAAACCTGTTCCAGTTTGGCTAATTGTTTAGCTTTAATATCTTCCAGCTCGGCGTGAGTGGCATCGATGGCTTTTTCTTTATTGATGAGATTGCGTTCACGGTGTTCTACACTCTCAAGCTTGCGCTCAAGGTTTTCCAGTTTTTGGGACAAACGGTTTTCCTGCCGTTGGATTTCAATCCGTCTTTCCCGGCTTTCGGCTTCGGAAGAAGCCCTGATTTTGTCTATTTCCTGTTTGCCTTCGGCCATAATACCCTTGGCACGGATTTCAGCATCGGCTACAATTCGGGCAGCTTTACGTTCAGCAATACGCGCTCTTCGTCCGATTATAGCTCCCCGGAACATATGCCATATAAAGGCGCCGAAAATAATACCGATTATTAACATAGCTCCAAGAGCTATATAATAAATAGGACTCAACTCAGTCATTTATATACTACAACCTCCTTTTAAAAATCACATTCAGGCAGGACTATGTTCTTGATATTCCTGCCAAACTTTCACAATTGTTTTATTAATTACCTCGTAACCAAAGCCGCGTCTCTTCAGATATTCCCCGAGCCTCTGTCTGAAAATTGCATAATCTTTCGTATTCAGACGGCGGGCTTTGGTCTGTGCGGCCTCATAAGCGTTAATATATTCGGAATCGCTGTTAATTACCTGGTCGGCAATTTCGTCAGAAACACCTTTTCGTTTCAATTCGAGCCGGGTGAGCCAACTGCTACGGGGGCTGAAAGTATCCCGGTTATCTTTCCAGAAATTAGCAAAAGCTATATCATCGATAAGTTTCTGCTCTTTCAATTTGGAAATTACTGTATCGGTAATCTCTTCAGAACAGCCACGACTCAGTAATTTTGTTCTGATTTCAGATTCACTGCGGGGCCGATAGCCCAGATAGCGAACCGCAATGTCCGTAGCTTTTCCCACAATGTCATTGCCGGTAAGTTCCGCTTGTTTTTCGGCGGTTAATTCCATGCCGACTTTTAATTTGTTCCGTAAAACCTCTTCGGTATTTAATGACAGGGAGAACCGTCCGTCGATATAGACGTTAACCCGTTTCTTACTCCTTTTACTCTGTTTGAGTTCAGTTATTTTACCCATATTAGCTATATAATAATAAACAAAGGCTCAGAGCATTGCCCTCAGCCTTTCACTTTTCTCTATTCAGTTTCCGATATATTAAATCAGACTGTGGTGTCTTCTAATTCACCACTACCGGAATCATCATGAGTAACGGTGCTCGCTGAGGCCCTTATCCGCTGTTCAATTTCATTCGCAACTTCGGGATGCTTGCTCAGGAACTCTTTAGCGGATTCTCTACCCTGCCCCAGACGAATATCTCCATAAGAGAAGAAAGCACCGGATTTCTTCACCAAACCGGTCTCCAAACCGAGGTCGATCAGGTTACCTTCTTTACTGATGCCCCGGTCAAACATAATGTCGAACTCAGCGGTCTTGAATGGTGGTGCAACTTTATTTTTTACTATTTTGGCTTTAACATGGCTGCCTATGGTGTTGTTACCTACTTTAATACTTTCGGTACGCCTTAAATCTATCCTGACAGAAGCATAAAATTTCAAAGCCCTACCGCCCGGCGTCACTTCGGGATTGCCGAAGATAATACCCACCTTCTCTCTCAATTGATTGATGAAGATTACCGCCGTACCTGATTTCGCAATAGATGACGTCAATTTGCGTAATGCCTGCGACATCAGGCGTGCTTGTAAACCAACGTGGGCATCTCCCATTTCACCTTCTATTTCTGCCCGCGGAACCAGAGCCGCCACGCTGTCGACAACGATAACATCGACAGCACCGCTGCGGACTAAAGCTTCAGCGATTTCGAGCGCCTGTTCCCCGGTATCCGGTTGAGAGATGAGTAGGTCTTCTAACTTAACCCCACAATTGGCGGCATAAGTAGGGTCTAAAGCATGCTCCACATCAATATAGGCAGCCGTACCACCCTTCCGTTGTGCTTCCGAAATTATGTGTTGGCCCAATGTGGATTTACCCGAGGATTCCGGACCGAATATCTCGGTAATACGTCCCCGGGGAACACCACCCACCCCTAAAGCCAGGTCCAACGCCAATGAACCCGTTGGAATTGCTTCCACCGGTTGTAAAGCGGTTCCTTCGCCTAGCTTCATTACGGAGCCTTTACCAAATCGCTTTTCGATTTGGCTGATGGCTAGCTCTAGTGCCTTTTCCTTCTCTGTGGTCATTCGTCTAACCTTATGATAACATAGCCAAATTGTTAAAACAATATAAAAATTAGGATTATGTTAAGGAATTTATGAGCATAAAAATACCCCTAAATCGTTCTTATTATATAGAACGTATGTACTAATGTCAATAGGTTGGAAAGCAAATGTTAAAAATAATACGTTAGGAATAAACACGGTAAATGGTATTTTTATTTAACATATCTCGTGATATAATTAGCGGAAATAGGGTATTTATTTAAATGTAATCGTGAGGAGAATCGGAATGGAACGGCAGGAATTTATTGCGAAGGACCCATTAACTGCGAAAATTGTGGATTTGCTACGCCGTAATCCCAGAAATGGTTATACCGTAGAAGAAATCGCTGAGGAAATACTTTCTAACGTTACTACCAGGCAAGTTCAGATGGTTATCAGCTTATTGAATAAAGAGGGTATGGTCAAGACCAGTATGAAGGGCAATAAGCCGGCTTATCAAATCAAAACTTAGCTTTATACCTTTTATTTATACCTAACTTAATACCCCGACCGTGAGGTCGAGGTATTCGAGTTAAGGGATTAATAAAAAATTATATAATTTAAATGTTAGATATGACAGTACCTGATTAAAGCCACTTTTTCCTCTTAAAATAGACCACCAGAGAAATACCTACCGATGCCATAAATCCAAGCAGAGCAAAGTAACCCCAAGGCCATTTCAGTTCCGGCATGAATTCGAAGTTCATCCCGTAAATACCGGCGATAAAAGTCAGCGGTATGAAAATGGACGCAAATATAGTCAGAACTTTCATAACTTCGTTCATCTTATTGCTAACGCTGGAAAGATAAATATCAACCATGCCGGATATCATATCCCGGTAACTCTCTACAGTATCGATAATCTGGATTGTATGGTCATACACGTCCCGGAGATATATGCAGGTAGACTCACTAATCAACTTTGATTCGCACCGTTCCAAACCGTTAACCAATTCCCTCAAAGGCCAGATGGACTTTCTCAAAAATATCATCTCATTTTTTAACGACCGGATATATTGCAAGGTTTCCGTAGAGGGATTTGTCGTTAGCCGCTGCTCGGTATCTTCTATTTTTTCACCGATGTCTTCCAGAATAACAAAGTAATTATCTACAATAGCATCTAATAAGGTATAAGCCAGATAATCTGCGCCGACTTTACGAATACGCCCTTTACTCTTCCGGATTCTATCTCTTACAGAATTAAAAACATCTCCTTCACGCTCTTGAAAGGAGATAACAAAATTAGGACCATATATTAAACTAACCTGTTCGGCCTCAATTTCGTCTTTATTTTTTCCAGGTCGGAGCATTTTCAGAACAATGAAAATATGGTCGCCATAATCCTCCATCTTGGGGCGTTGGTCTGTATTTAATATATCTTCCATCAGGAGGGGATGAAAACCAAAGTGACTGCCGAGCTTTTCTATATTCTCCACTTCGTGGAGACCGTCTATGTTTATCCAGGTAACCGTCGGCTTGTCCTTGAAAGGGAAGCTCTCTTCAATTATTTTTACTTCTCTCTCTTCAAATTGAGTCTCATTATAGTCGATAATGCTTATCTTGACCTTTTCCGCCTTCTGTTCCCCTACATAAACAAGGGTTCCAGGAGGCATTCCCGCTTTTCCCGACCTCTTTTTAATTAATCTGTTCATAGTTTTACTCCGCTAGTAATCTATCTGGTTGTACTGCGATAATATAACAAAGGTAATTAAAATACAAGAGCGAAAGAATATAACTATTGTAGGTAAAAAGCGTCCTCAAATATTGAGTTCTGGGAAGAACATTTTCCACAGCGAAATCTGAATATCCGAATATAATTTTAGGAAGTTTGTATTAATATATTTATTGTGTTAACTTCATTACCAAAGGAAAAATATTCGGCTGTTACACTCATAGATTACTAAAATGAGCTACCGAGGTGCACTCCACTGAAAGATACCACTAAACTCGATAAAAATACCGAACGCCTGGGCACTGACCCGCTGGGCAAGTTAATACTCCGCCTGAGTATACCAAGTATTGCCTCAATGGTTATGGCATCCCTCTATAACCTGGTTAACGCTTTCTGGGTGGCCAAGCTGGGTTATCAAGCGGTGGCAGCGGTAACGGTTGCCTTTCCGTTTTTCATTGTCTGTACCGCATTGGCAGTGGGTACCGGTGTAGGTGTTAACGCACTTACCTCAAGGCGGTTCGGAGAAAGAAATATCGAGGGAGCCAATCAAACAGTCGGGCAGACCTTCTTTCTGTCGATAATCATCGGTGTCGTGTTGCTGGTATTGACTAATGTAGTTCCCCATGTAATTCTACGTATTTGCGGCATTACGCCGGATATTATGGACTTAGGGATACAATATCTTTCCGTATTCGGTTGGGGCATTCCGTTTTTTCTTTTCAGTATCCTTTGCCGTAATATTTTTGCTGCTTCCGGCGATACTCTTCGTCCGATGATATTTGCCATCATCAGCCAGGTGATAAATGCTATACTCGACCCATTTTTCATATTCGGCTGGGGTATTTTCCCGGAAATGGGGGTTGGGGGAGCTGCATTAGCTACCGTTATTTCTGTTACTATCGGAGTCATACTGCCGCTATGGTTTATTCTGAGAAAGAAAACCGCCTATGATATTCATTTTCGCCACTGTATACCAAAAATTACAGTGATTAAAGATATTTACCGGGTAGGTTTCCCGTCAATGTTATTGGAGTCCACTGAGGGTGTTGTCTTCGCTATTTTTAACAATGTTGCCGCCGGATTCGGGTCGGTCGCTCTCGCTGCCCTTGGTATCGCCGGACGGATTATAGACCTGGTATTTATGCCGGCTATCGGTACCTCTCACGGGCTATTGCCGATTGTAGGTTTTAGTTTTGGAGCGAAGCGCTGGGATAGATTATGGAGCTCGGTAAAAATAACCTTGATATGGTTAACCGGTATCTTAGCTGTACTTTGTGTTTTGCTGGAGATATTTGCCCCCCAAGTGATTCGGTTGTTTAGTAGCGACCCCGAACTTTTACGTATAGCCATTCCCGGTATGCGTATCATTATCGCCACTATGGTTTTTTGGGGAGTTCCGATACTGATAGTAACGACGTTTCAAGGATTATCAAAAGGTAAAGATGCAATGGTACTGTCTCTAGTCCGGCAATTTATATTCTTTGTGCCCGGTTTATTTTTATTCACACACTTATGGGGTATAACCGGTATGTGGATTTCGCTGCCGGTATCGGACATCCTCGGCGGGGGTGTGGCTGCCTTATGGATATGGCGGGAATATTTAATACAGAAAGGCAGCGGCCGTTGGGTGAAACATACGGATAAATAATTATATTTTAAATGCTATTAGTTAAATTTCCTGTTTTTCCCGGCTTGAAAAGCAGGAATTTAATGCCGATAGGTTTATAAAGAATACGCACTTAGCGATTAAATACCGCTAAGTGCGTATTCTAGACCATAAGAAGAAATGGATTTCCTAATCAAGTTCGGGGACTACTATATCGAGCCCCTGGTCGGATGGTATTACCATTACTGTGATGTTCTCACCGAGCCTATCGAGTAATATGTACTGGAGTATTTCCGGTGTTAGAGATGAGGCGATAGCCTCGTTGGCTGCTACCTGGGCTTCGGTAACAATACGGATATATTCCGCCTCACCTACCGCCTCGGCGATTCTGGCATCCGCTTCACCTTTGGCCTGGGCTTCAGCTTGCTGAGCTTCGACTTTAACACGCTCCAGCTTATTCTTAGCTTCGAGAACAGCCTGTTCGGCGGCAACTTTAGCTTCAATCGCCGCGGTAAAAGTATCGCTGAATTTAAAGTTAGTTATCGATACAGTTTCCGTTACAATACCACGTTCCAGGAGACGAGTGGACAGATTCTCGGTAATCGCTGCCTTAACCTCGTCCCTTTTCAATATTAGGTCTTCAGCGATATAACGGGCTGTAACTTGCTTGACTGTTTCCTGAATAGCCGGTGCCGCTAACCTCTCGATAAAATCCAGACCTAATGATCGGTAAACCTCATCAGCCATATTGGGATCAAGGTGCCAGTTGAGAGCAATAGTGGTATTTACGTCCTGTAAATCTTTAGATGCTGAAACAGCGTCAGCCTCGTACTTCTGGGTTTGTACTGACATCTTTACCACCGAATCTATGAATGGTAACTTAGTCTGGAGTCCTTCATCCAGGATCGTCCCGGTAACAGCACCAAAGCGCGTAACTACACCACGATATCCGGCAGGAATTGTGGTAAAGGAACTCAGTACAAGGCTGATAACAACTACCACAAGACCGGCAATACCTACTATTCTGCCGTAGAATCGGTTTCTAGGGTCGGACCTCGTTGCCCGGTTTGCCAGCATCATAAAGAGTCCGACGACGGCTACGATGATACCAATCACAAGTAAAAATACCATAGGAACCTCCTTAAGTTATTTAGTTATTTATAAGGATTGATTAATTTGTGGAAATATATTCGGGGAGTAAATTGTTAAATATATCCGGGAAGGATAAATTCGGGGGAAAATAAATAAATTTACTGTTATTCCTTGACTCTATTAATATACCTAAAATAGTCTTTAACGTCAAAGGGTAAGATGCGAAAAGGCGGTATTTGTTATTAAAATAAAACAATAATAAGGCTAAAGAAAAATATCGGTGAGCGCTTAAATTTAACTCGTGCCCTTACCTGAAATCCTTCGATTGTAACACGGTATCCATGGCGGTAAAAGATTTAACCTGAGTAACGACTATCTCGTGCGTGCCCTCGCGGCGGGACATTTTCCCCTTGATTATCAGGAAGGGGGATTTGAACCGGCTCTCGTAGCGGTCGTAAACTTGCGGAAAGACCATCAGGGGAATGTGTCCGAACTCATCTTCCAGAGTGATGAAGACCACTTTACCGGAGGGGCGTTGGCGGCGTATAACCATACCGGCAGATGTTACCTCATCACCATCCTTTAACTGCGGGACGTCTTTACTGCAAATAAGCTCGTGGCTGAAACGGGGCCGCAACCTTGACATAATGTGTCCGGCCGGGAAAAGACTGAGTATTTTATATTCTTCTTTCATTGCTTCCCAATCGCCGGGTTTTTTAAGCTCTATAATGTCCTGTACGACGGGCAGCGGCAATAAAAGCTGGGAATTAAGCGGCCGGTAGCGCAGGCCGATTTCCCATTTTACTTTCCGGCGGTTGGACTCCAGGCTATCGAAGGCACCGGCTCCGGCCAGGTTGAGAGCCACTTCTTCCAGCACGCCGGTATTTTCCAGGAAGTCGGCAATACTTTTAAAAGAGCCTTTCTTTTGAGCCTCTTCGATAGCTTTAGCTGTCGTTCCGCCGAGGCCGAGGACGTTTAAGAAGCCCAGCCGCAGCATACCGTCTTCAATAGTGCATTTAGCCCGGCTTTTATTGATATCCGGGTTCAGTACTTTAATGCCGTGCCTGCCAGCATCTTCCTTCAAGGTTTCCAGGTTGTAAAAGCCCATCGGCTGCTGGTTGAAAATGGCCGCGAAAAACTCCAATGGATAATAGTATTTCAGCCACGATGCCTGATAAGCGGTAACGCCGAAGGCAAAGGCGTGCGATTCCGGGAACATATATAAGCCGTTGAATTTTTTAAATACAGCTTCGGCGGCGGTTTCATCGACGCCCCTTTCTCTTGCCCCGGCGAAGAACTTACGGCGGTAATTTTCGATAAGCTCTTCGTTATGCCTCCGTCCGAATGCCCGGCGCAGGCGGTCGGCTTCACTGGGCGGAAAACCGGCAATGTCGATAGCCAGTTGGTTTATCTGGTCCTGAAAGAGGACGACGCCTAATGTGCGTGCCAGTGCCCGTTTTTCCAGCGGATGGTCGTAAGACACCGGTTTTCTGCCGCTACGTCGGGCGAGGTATTCCTGTACCCCGTGATTGACGCCGACACCGGGACGTACGGCACCTACCTCGTGGGCCATATCCAGCAGGTTACGCGGCCTCAAGCGGGTAATGGTTTGCATCTGGGCAGCGGATTCCACCTGAAAAATACCGATGGTATCCCCGGAGCAGAGCATATCGTAAACCGCAGCATCCTCGAAATCGATACGTGACATATCTATTCTTTTACCGGTACGCTGCTTGATTAATTCGATGGCGTCCTGAAGCTGAGACAGGGCACCGAGTGCCAGAAAGTCGATTTTGACAAAACCGGCGTCATCGATGCTGTCTTTATCCCACTGGCAGACGTAACGCCCGGCGATGGCGGCACGCTGGACGGGGACGATATCCGTCAGCGGCGAAGAAGAAAGAATCATCCCGCCGGGATGCTGCCCCATATATTTGGGGAAACCGTCCAGTTCGGCGGACAGCCGGATTAAATCACGCCAGACCGGTGCGTTAATTTTATCCTGGAAGCCGGGGGCTTTTGCCATTTGTTCCGTCAGATGGCGGGCACTGCCCCAGTTGACGAATTTAGCGAGACGGTCAATCTCGACCTCCGGTAATCCCAGGGCTTTTCCCAAATCCCGGATAGTACCTTTAACCATATAAGTGGCGATAGTGCCGGTCAAGGCGGCATGCTGCCAGCCCCATTTCTGATGGGTGCGTAAGATAAGGTCTTCCCGGATAGTTCGGGGAAAATCGAGGTCGATATCCGGTACGTTGGACATTACGTCAGCCGGTAAAAATCTTTCCAGCGATAGCTTGTATTTCAGCGGGTCGATATGAGACAGCCCGATGAGGTAGCCGGCCAGCAGTGCCACCGAGGAACCGCGTCCCCGTCCCGGCGGGTTTTCTTCCAGCGATAGGGAGGGGTCGCTCAGTCCCTGCTTAATCATCACGTCTCTGGCCAGAGTGATAACTTCATGGTACATCAGCAAAAAGCCAGCCAGTTTATATTTATTAATCAGGCGGAACTCCTGCTCTAACCTTTCTTTGACCGCCGGAGTGATAGTGCCGTAACGGCGGATGGCCGCCTCGTGGCAGAGCTTTTCCAGATAAGTTTCCGGCGTATGCCCGTCCGGTGCCGGGTAATCGGGAAAAAAATAACTCAGGTCTTTCGAGAGGTCAAGAGTGCATCTTTCGGCAATTTTCAGAGAGTTAGCGAGAGCCTCCGGGTAGTCCTGAAATATTGCGGTTAGTTCTTCCACAGGGTGCAGGTAAAACTCCGAGTTAGGCCGCCGCTCCCGGTGTGTTTCTTCCAGGCTCTTGCAGTGTCGGATAGCGACCAGACAGTCCTGAAGCTGATGCCGGTCGCGGATATGGTAATGGACGTTGCCGGTGGCGACTGTTTTAATACCGGTCTCTTTAGACAGGTTGAGCAGGTGTTTAGTTCGCTCGGTATCGCCGTAGGCCAGATTTTGCTGCAATTCAATGTAATAGTTGTCCGGCCCGAACCAATCCATGTATTTTTCAGCCAGTGCCTTAGCCTCGGCAAATTTTGATTTCAGCAGCAGATGGGACAGTTCTCCCTGCGGACAGCCGGAAAGGGCAATCAGTCCGTCAGCGTGCTGCGGCAAAAGCTCCGGCGGCAGCTCCGGCTTGTCCCGCTCGTCGGAGTTATAAGCAGCGGTAATCAAACGGCATAAGTTGCGGTAGCCTGTAGCGTTTTTCGCCAGCAGCGTCAGGTGATAATCGCCTTTGAGAGTAATTTCCGCGCCGATGATTCCCTGTATTTCCAGGGAACTCGATAATTGGGCGAAACGCATCGCGCCGCAGAGGTTGTTGTGTTCGGTCAGTCCCAGAGCACGGTAGCCGAGCTTTTTTGCCCGCAGTAATAATTCCTCCGGTGAAGAGGCCCCGTCATGAAAAGAATAATAGCTGTGACAATGAAGTTCTGCATACATACCGTGCCCCCCATACCGGCATCAGCTTTGAGATTTAAGTTATAAGCTCTGAGCTATTTGCTGCTGTGCCGGTGCCAGTACCAGCGGCCAGCGGCCGGGTCTTTGTAGATGACTAGCCGCTGGCCGGAATTAAGGAGGACGATGAAATAAAAGCGTGAGACCGGCTCCGGCCGCCACCACTCGTCATCCACCCGCCACCGGTCGGTAATAGCTGCTACTGCCTGCCGCCGGGAAGTTTTGACAACTGCCGGATTACCGGCGGCGTCTTCGGTTACCGTAACAGGTTCCGGTATATTTACCGGCTTAACGGTTTCAGTGCAAATTGCCTTTCGGGAATCCTCGACCATGGCTCCACTTCCTTAATACGGAACACCTGCGGGCCGGCCAAACGGAGTTCGAGTTGCTCGATATCATCCAGCAGGTGGTCCTGTGCTCTGACCTCGGCAAAAATGCTCCGCTGCCGCCGGACGCCGTGAGCTAGTCCGGTCAGCTTGATGCCCAGTTGTTCTACCGGGCCGGACTGGGGATAGCTTTCCAGAAACTGCTTGATGCGGGACATCGCACTGAGTACATCCATCGCCGGTTCTTTGAACCGGATAGTGCGTTCCCAGTGCTCGCTGTTCCACGCTCGTGTCCACAATGTCAGGCTGCGGATACCCAGTCCCTGCGGCGTAATCCTGATAAAAGCACGGTTGAGCAGCGATTCCAGCGTTACCAGTATCGTTTCCAGTGAGGCGGTTACGGAAATCAGCGTAGTGCTTTCCTCGATAGCTTCTTTAGTGAAACGCGGGAAAAGCGGCGTATCGTCATTGCCCCGGGCGAGTTGCCAGATACGCTTGCCTTCCATGCCGAACTGTGCCTGTAACGGCCCGGCCGGTAAAGCGGATATCTGTCCCAGGGTATGCAGTCCGAAGTTGTGCAGCTTATTTTTGCTGTGCATGGAAACCGGTATTTCATCGCAGGAGATATTTTTAAGGAATTTATCTATATCATCAGTCAGTATCCGGTATTCTCCCGGCAGGCTGTGCCGGGCGGCCAGATAGGCCGTGAACTTGCCTTCGGCGATACCTATTTGCGGAGTAAACGAATTGGGAATAACCTCCCGTACGGTATTAATCAGCGACTTATAATGGGGATAAATCAAATGCATGCCGTCCACGTTGAGGTAAATCCGTCCCGGCTCCGCACCTTCCACCAGCGGGCACTTTTCTTCCAGACGTTCCAGTAAATCATTAAAAACAGAACGGTAATAAGGCACATCCCCCGGTATCAGTTCGGCCTCGCCGTAACGGGCGACGGCCTGCTGGAGTGACATTTCCGGTGACAGTCCCTCCAATTCGGGTGAGGCATCCAGTACCAGCTTCTGGGAACCGGTCGTCTGTGTCAGTATAGCGGCCCGTTTAAATTCCGGGTTTCTCGCTAACTCACATCTCAAGAAAAAATTCGGCAATACAACACATAACACTTTCATAAATCTAACCTCCCCTAACATTGCAGTTAGTATTATATAGAACAAATGTTCTATTGTCAAGAGGGTAGCTATATAATAGTGTTTAAACAGGCGTGATTTGGGGCAAAAAAAGCGGTGGCAGTAATAGCCACCGCTTTTAAAATTAATCCGGGATAAGAAAATTATTAGGCTTTCTTTTCGGCGAAGTTACCGGCCCAGGGCATTTTAACCTTTTTGCCCTGATAGGCTTGCACCATTAGCACAATCCAGAGAATAGCAGCAATTAAATCTATTATCCAGAACAAACGCCACCATGAGAATATTGCAGATAATATAGTAAAAACCCCAAAAACGATAATAGATTGAATGGCGTGGAATCGGACGACTTTATTTTCCTTTTCAATAAGCAGGAAAATAATACCGGTCACCCACCACGCAAGATAACATAATAGTCCCGCGACATTCTCCTGTAAACCGGTGCTTGTTTTATTGCCGGACTGCTGTGGTGCAGGCTGCTGTTGCCCGCTCTGCTGTTCCGTCATTATTACCTCCTCATTTTTATTACCGATATTATAGCGTTAGCTTAATATAATTTATATTTATATAAGTGTCAATATGCTTGTCGGAATTGTACTAAAAAGGGCGTTTTTTTGGGTAATACCGGGCCTGGCTTTCTAAGTATAGATGCCCGTACAAAATATTATTTGAAGATAAAAATTATTACCGTTAAAGAATCGGAGGCCTGTTGACGGAGATGGCAGTAAATAATATATTTAATACAATAAGTACGGGAAGTTATTATTAGAAGGTTATTATAGAATCCGGGGAAAAATACTTACGGAGTGAGTGATATGAAAGGTAAGACTGTTCGGGAATCAGCCGTTGTTGTATCGCAAATGATGACACCGCAGGATGTCAACCTGTCCGGGAATGTCCACGGCGGTGTTATTATGAAATTAATAGATACGGTAGCCGCCATTGTTGCTGCCAGACATGCCAGGACCAATATCGTTACGGCCTCCATCGACCGTCTTGATTTTCTTTACCCCGTTTTTGCCGGTAACCTGGTAACTTTAAAAGCCAGTCTGAACATGGTCGGTAACAGTTCTATGGAAGTCGGGGTTAGAGTGGAAACGGAAAATCCGATAACCGAGGAAATCCGGCATACTGCTTCAGCTTACCTGACGTACGTTGCTTTGGATAAGTCAGGCAAACCTACTAAGCTACCGCCGCTTATTTTGGAAACGGCGACCGATAAACGGCGTAATAAGCAGGCTAAAGCCCGCCGGGCGTTGCGGTTACGCGAGCGTCAGATAGAGAAGAAAGCGGCTAATTAGCCTGTAATAGATGGTTTTAGTTTATCTAGGACTTCATTCTTAAGCATATATCAGGGATGTTTTTTTAATTATATGAACATAGTGATAGGTATTCCAATAAATCGTGTTGGGGCATATGCTCTCGACAAATATTTGGCCAATCAAAAACATATTCAACAAAATAATCCGTGTACCGAACGTCCCGCCCAGCGGCCGGAGAATCCTCCGTATAAAGCAAATATATGAAGGAATACGCCAGCCGCCCTGTTTAGCCCGGGCTTTTTCTAATCTATGTGATACAAAAGTAATAACATCGGCGGTAACCAGCCATATAACATAATAGTGCCAGGCTATGAATTAGTCCTTTTTTTATTCTCCTGTAGTTAATATCAGAGTTTCGAACAATATAGTATGTATTTTGAGCCATATTATATTACCATTGACCGCACATAAAGATGTATGTCCACGGGTTTAATGGTATACGCCATACTCCCGGATGGCTGCCATCATTGATCTTACGTTTTCTAGCTTTGGATTATCCGGGTTTGAACCGGATGCCAGAACAAAGCCGCCACCATTGCCGCATACCTCAATCAGCTTACGGCAGTATTCTTTTACCTCAGCCGGTTCACCGGCAATTAATAACGAGGCAGGTACATTGCCTTTGATGCAGTGTCTATTTCCCAATACCTTTTTTGCCAGAGCCATATCTGTCAGGTCGAAAAGCCATGAAACGGAACCTTTGGGGAATTCTTTAAAGGATTCCAGCCGGGTATTGTAGGCCCCTTCGGCAAATAGATTTTGAATCAGGCCTTCTTTTATAAACGCATCCATTACTTTCTTCAAAGACGGGAAGTAGAATGTTTCAAACTGCTTCTGGGACAACCATCCGTCCGCCCCTTTGTGCAGGGGGTAAGTCACTCCCGATAAATCCTTAATACCCGCAGAACTCAAAACAGAATCGATCATAAGGTCAGCGATAATATCAAGTGCTTTCAATAGTTTATCCGGTTGCCGGTACATATCCATCATAATTCCCCGGGTTCCGCACATCGTATCTCCCAGCACGTCGAAAGGAGCCCGGGCCATAGTGCCCATAAAACCCATATCATTTGCGAAACCATGAGCAGCGGCAGCTCCAGAGTTTAGCCTCATCGCTGAAAAAGACTTCCTGACTTCCTGCCCGGCTTCAACCATCTTTTGGAGAGCTTCTACAACTCCCGGCATTCCCAGTGACGTGGCGAAACTTTGGGCTCCGGGAATTTCGTAGACATCAGTGAGTGGACGTATTTGTTTCAACGGTGTCAGCGCACCGAAGACGCGCGACAGGTATGTTCTTAACCAAAAATCAGACGGGTCGCGAATTAAAGCGTCATATTCGTTAGCGAGCATATATTCACCCTCAACGAACTGGAGAAACCAGCCACCTCGCGGCAGGCCATATCCTGGCCAAACATAAGTTTTATATTCCAAAACCTCTAATGGTCGGAAGCTGCCCATTGACATGGGCATTGCATATACTTCGAGTTCTGCTCCATATTCCTTATTGAATTTATCGTAAGCTTCCGTGGCCATCGCGGGATTGTAGGCTGGATCGCTGACATCGATACCGTAAATAGATAACGGCAACGAGCCCAACGGCAGATTGACAGGCACTTGATCCGGTTCCAAAACGTTAAGGACATCTGCGAATCTCTTAGCTCTGATTTTATAGGCTTTTTCGGCTTCCGCATTTACAAACTTTATGCCTTCAGTGCTGAGAAATTTATCTAACTTATATTGTCGCTTTTGTTCAGGGGTTAGCTTTGCCCATTCCTGATCTGTCATAGTGCTTCTCCTCTATTCTCAAATTATATTTGTGACTATGAATATGCTAAACCACTGACATCCATTTCCCGGTCAGACCTGTTACTTCCATTGCCCGTATATAATTGAAAGTATGAATTCCAAACAATATAAGTTATATTTCCACTCTTGTCAAATTTGCAAAAAATAATACAAATAGGGTGTCCGGATTTCCCGGACACCCTTAAAATAATTCTATTTTCACTCTAGTTTTATTACAATTTAACGAACATCAGGATGTAAATTAACACATAATAAAAAGCAGAAATCCAGTGTTAATAACGCCAGACGCACCGCGGTTTTCTTCTGTG
>JAFGLR010000065.1 GCA_016927955.1 Dehalococcoidales bacterium | reverse complement strand
ATATTAATAAAGAATTAATATCTACTGGTAAGTATCTTAACAACTTAACTAATTCTCCATTCGGCTATTTCAATCGCGTAATTTTATGCTTCCATCAAAAGACAATCGATTTCTTTAGATGTTGGAGAAAATTTGGATTAAAACATACAGTTAAAGCTACTTGCCAATATTTGATAAGAATATCAAATAATAGGATATATAAATAATGAATGGCAGACCAAAAGTTACAGTTATTATCCCTATTTATAATGTTGAAAAATACCTCAGGCAATGTTTGAAAAGCATAATTAATCAAACTTTAAAAGATATAGAGATTATCTGCGTTAACGATGGCTCGACTGATAAATCAGCGGCTATTCTCGCAGAATATGCCGAAAGCGATAGCCGCATAAAAGTAATTAAACAAGAAAATAAAGGTGCAGGTTCGGCCAGGTGTAGAGGTATTGAAATTGCAAAAGGAGAATATTTATCTTTCTTAGACTCTGATGACTTTTTTGAACTTAATATGTTAGATAAAATGTATTACAACTCAAAAACCAAAAATACGGATATAACCATTTGCAGGTCTAAAAGGTACAATAATGAGACAAATGATTATGAGCCAATGAATTGGTCAATCAAAAAGAGTCTATTACCCGAAAAAGATCCATTTTCTTATAAGGATGTATTACAATATGTTTTTACTTTTTGTATCGGTTGGGCGTGGGATAAACTATACAAAACGTCTTTTGTAAAAACTAATGGTTTATATTTCCAAAATCTCACAACAGCTAATGATGCTTTTTTTGTTTTTTCCTCAATCGTTAAAGCAAATAATATTTCAGTTATAGATGATATATTAATATGCCATCGCATTAATAATAATAAATCTCTCTCACAAATAAGGTATAAATCTGTAGATGATGTTTTCATTGCTTGTGTGTCTTTACGTGATGAACTCAAATCAATGCATATCTATAAAGAAGTTGAGCAAGCGTTTTTAAACCTGGTTTTAAACCTTTGCGTATGGAGTATTAATACTATTCCCAGTCCTGTTCATGAGGTATTGTACTATAAACTTCGTAATAAATATTTTAAAGAATTTGGTATTGACCAACATCCGCAGGATTATTTTAATAAACAAAGTGAGTATCAACAATATTTAAAAATAAAGAATAATTATTATTCGGAATACCTTTGTAGTGAAATGCAAAAACAACACTACACAACAAAAGGAACATCGATAAGTGACAATTCAGATTTTAAATATATTCAAAACTCTTGGTCTTTCCGTATCGGTAGTATTATAACCTATCTTCCCCATAAGATAATCGGTTTCTTTCGCTGCTGGAAAGAATACGGCTTAAAATATACCCTTAAAGCGACTATTCTGGAGATTAGAAGAGTCTTTCAAATACTTAAGGTATGGTTGAAGCATGCCTGACAGAACGAAAGTATCAGTAATCATCCCGGTCTATAACGCGGAGAAATACCTCTACCAGTGCTTGGACAGCGTTATCAACCAGTCACTCAGGGACATAGAAATTATCTGTATTGATGATTATTCGACCGATAATTCTCTTTCGATTTTATGTAAATATGCGGATAGGGATAAGCGAATTCGAATAATAAAAAATAATCAAAGATTAAAAGCAGGTGAATCACGTAATAAAGGGATTGGTGCGGCAGTAGGTGAATACATCCATTTTTTAGATGCCGATGACTATCTAGTCGATGGTTCCTACGAAAAACTCTACCGCCTGGCAGCAGTGAATGATCTCGATCTAGTTATTGCTCGGACGCATGGTATCGACGCCAGCACTGTAAAAGAAGTATATAATCCGATTGATAATTTGTCATATTTATCGCCATCTGATTTTAACAACGTTACCAGCTTTAGCGAAAATCCAAAGAAATTTGTCGATATTTCGGTTTCCCCTTGGAATGCTCTTTATAAGCGGTCGCTAATTACGGAAAATAATATTTATTTCAACAGCCTGATGTGTGTAAATGATCGCTCGTTTTGTGTCACGGTTACTATTAACGCTCGCCGAGTCATTTTTGCTGACAGCTATATCATTTATCATAGGGATAACATCCTTTCTTCCTTGGTAGGGCTCCGATCTAAATACTTTGAGTGCCACTTCGCTTCCTATCGCATGATCGAAGACCTGTGTACTAACCTTCCTTCCAACTTGAAATATATAATTCTCGAAAATGAGTTACATGATTTATTCTACTGGTTCAGGAAATTTCAATCAGAACACATCTTAGAACACGATACACTAGCTCAAACCCAAGATTTCATCCACCAATTAGATATCTCTCCATTCGGGAAAACATTGCTGCGTTGCCGATGGTACAAACAATACTTAAAAATCAAGAACCCAATAGTTTACCAACATAATTTATCTATTATTGAAAGGTTTATTAATACTTATGGAGATTCTCTTCAATCGCACAAAATGACTGCTATTTGTTACCGATTCCTCGTCATTTGGGATGAAGAAGGATTTATGACCGCCCTAGAAAAAGCGTACAGATACATTTTTCATTAAATTGTGTGATTCGCAGACATCATTTACAGTGGAATGGTGTGGTGAATCAAGAAATACGCACTCGTTTAAAATGGGTTCAACATTATCATGACCTTACCCTTAATTAGTAAAACCGCCCGCCTCTGTTATTGCGAGACCATCCCCGTTCTTTACTCCTCTCCCTTGAGGGGAGAGGGTCAGTGCTTGCCCCGTACTTAACTCGGGGGTGAGGGTGAAGAACAAGAATTTATAACCTAAAAATCACTTATTCCGTCAGTCCGGCTACCACACCGGAATTTAACTTCCGTACCAGAGCTGTCGCCAGTTTGACCGTGTCTTCGAAGTCCTGCCGGTTGATAATCGAGGCATGACTGTGAATATGCCGGGTCGGTACGGAGAGCACGACGGTCGGTACGCCGCTCCGGTGCAGGTGAATCATATCGCCGTCTGTTCCGCCGCCTTCCATCGCCGCTACTTGCAGGTTGATTTTATTCGCTTTTGCAGTATCGATAATCAGGTCGCGTAATTTCAGATTCGGTATCATACCATAATCGTATGCCAGTATCGAAGGTCCCTTGCCCATCTTAACCGGGGCTTCTTCCGGTTTGATACCGGGCACATCCCCGGAAATTTCTACGTCGATAACTATGGCAACATCGGGATTGACCAAATCGACGCTGGTTTTTGCCCCGCGGCTGCCCACTTCTTCCTGGGCGGTGGCGATGCCGTAAACCGTGTTCGGGTGGTCTTTGGTTTTTAGTTGCTCTAACACCGCTATAACCAGAGCACAGCCGATGCGGTCGTCGAAAGCCTTTGCCAGGTAGGTTTTTCCGTTAGCCAGTATCTCGAACCGGCTGGCCGGTACAACCGGGTCGCCCACTCTTACGCCGGTTTTGTCCACCTCATCTCTGGACGAAGCTCCGATATCAATATACATTTCCTTCTTCTCAACGAGTTTCTTCCGCTCTTCGGCATTCATTACGTGCGGCGGTTTCGCCCCGATGATACCGGTGATATTCCCTTTATTCGTCTTTATAACGACTCTCTGGGCTAGCAAGACCTGGTCCCACCAGCCACCCAGCGGCGTGAACCGGATAAAACCATCGTCGGTGATGTATTTCACCATAAAACCCACTTCGTCCATATGCCCCGCGAGTACCACCCGCGGCCCTTCTGAAGTCCCCTTTTTCTTACAAATCAGACTGCCGAGCTTATCCTGACTCAACTCCCCCGCCGTCTTTAAATATCCTCGGATAACCTCCCGGATTTCTTTTTCATAACCAGAGACGCCGCTCGCCTCCGTTAATTCTTTTAACATTTTTTCTGTCTTATCCATATTTCTCCTTCAATTAAGGTTGTGAATTAAATTATACAACAATAGAACGAACCGGTTGAAAACAGGTAGGGGCTTATGGCCATAAGCCCCTGCGAAAAAATAAATCCATTCCGGCGAAAGCCGGAAACCAGGTATTATGGTCAACTCATTAAGGAATAAACGTTGTTTTTACCGGCGGCAGTGGCCATTCGGATTGCGATAATGCAACAGGAACGCATCATCTCCTCCTTCCTGCCTTTGGAGTGAGTAAGTGATGATGGCGGGCTGTTTTTTCGGACTGTTGAGATTGCCATGTCGTCTGGCTTTTTGGGAAATGACTTCCTCAATGGAAAAAAGGAAATATCGTATACCCCTATTGCTTTCCACATCCTGCGGATTTATACTAAACATAAAATAAAGTCAAATACAAAAGGGGGTAATCCTATGCCTGAGGAAAAAATCGGTACGGTCAGCGATTTCTTTGCCCACCCCGTAGTGGCCGCTGTCGAGCTTACCGGCAGTTTAAATATCGGCGATAAAATCCGTATCAAAGGCCACACCACGGATTTGGAGTTTGAGGTAGCTTCGATGCAAATTAATAATGCCAATGTCCCGTCAGCTAAAGCCGGCGATTCCATTGGCATTAAAGTGAGCGACCGCGTTAGAAATGGTGACGAGGTCTTTAAAATAACCGATTAACTTTTTTGGCTAAGGCTCTTAACTACATTCGCCATTTCGATGGCATTCATGGCGGCCTCGAAACCCTTGTTTCCGTCTTTTGTGCCTGCCCGTTCGACAGCCTGCTCGATATTCTCCGTTGTCAACACTCCGAAAGTAACCGGTACCCCGGTTTCCAGTCCTACCATCGCAATACCCTTGGCTACTTCTGAGGCAATATAATCGAAATGCGGCGTATTGCCGCGAATCACCGCACCCAGGCAGATGACTGCGTTGTATTTTTTAGTTTGTGCCAGTTTCTTCGCGATAAGCGGGATTTCAAAGGCCCCCGGTACCCAGGTAATATCGATGTTTTCTGCGGCGACGTCATGTCTGACCAGGGCATCCTGTGCCCCTTCCAGTAATTTCTTCGAAATAAATTCATTAAAACGGGAAACGACTAATGCGAATTTGAGTCCCTTGCCCAGCAACATTCCCTGATAAGTATTACCCATCTTTTTTCTCCTTGTGTTGCTTTATTTTTGCCCGTTGGGTTTGGTGAAACCCAAATCGTGGCCGAGTTTCTTTTCTTTGGTCTCCAAATAATTCCGGTTATACCGGTTCGGTTCTACGATGATAGGTAATTGCTCGACTACTTTCAGTCCGTATCCTTCCAGACCGACTACCTTTTTGGGATTGTTCGTTAGTAAGCGGAGCTTTTTCACTCCTAAATCGACCAGAATCTGTGCCCCGATACCGTAGTCTCTCAAATCGGGAGCGAAACCCAGGTGCAGGTTAGCTTCAACAGTATCCAGCCCTTCATCCTGCAGGGCATAGGCCTTGATTTTGTTATGGAAGCCGATGCCGCGTCCTTCCTGTCGCATATAGACCAGTACGCCGCGGCCCTCGGCTGCGATAATATCCAATGCTATTGCTATCTGTTCGCCGCAATCGCACCGCAGGCTGCCGAAAACCTCGCCGGTCAGACATTCACTGTGGACGCGTACCAGCACCGGCTCATCGGTATTAACATCGCCTTTAACAATAGCCACGTGCTCTTCCGGGTCTATATCACTCTTATAAGCAATGGCGGTAAAATCACCGTGCTTGGTGGGTAATTTAGCTTCCGCTACGCGGTGTACCAGCTTTTCGTGTCGGCGGCGGTAAGCAATCAAATCGGAAATCGTCGCAATTTTAAAGCCGAACTTCTCAGCCAGTTTTTCCAGTTGCGGTAAACGGGACATCGTACCGTCTTCATTTAATATCTCGCAGCACACCCCGGCCGGGTAAAGACCGGCTAATCTGGTTAAATCGACGGTAGCTTCCGTATGACCTGCCCTGACCAGTACGCCGCCGTCCCTTGCCCGCAGCGGGAACATGTGGCCGGGCTGTACGATATCATCCGGTCTGGTATTCGGGTCGACCAGTACTCTGACGGTTTCTGCTCTGTCGGCGGCTGAAATGCCGGTACTGACTTTCCGTTTAGCTTCTACCGAGACGGTAAAAGCAGTGCCGTGCTTAGATTGATTATTACTGACCATCAGGGGGATATCGAGTTCGTCCAGTCTCGGACCGCTAATCGGCATACAAATCAGACCCCGGGCATACAGCGTCATAAAGTTTATCGCTTCCGGAGTTGTTCTCTCCGCAGCTATAATCAGGTCGCCCTCGTTTTCTCGGTCCTCGTCGTCGACGATAATAACAAATTTCCCGTTTTTTACGTCTTCAATCGCTTCGGGTATCGTAGCAAATTTCATATTGTTCTACTCTCCTCCCCGGGGTTACTATTCTATTTTATACGGTAAAGCCGTGCTCCCGCAAAAAATCCATACTGATATTCCCGGAATGCGGCTTGGTTAATTGCTCGACATATTTAGCGATAATATCTATCTCTAAATTTACGATAATTCCTATTTTTACATCCGCTAAGATAGTATTTTGCTGTGTGAAATTCACGATGGAAACTCCGAAAGAACCGGTATCTTTGCCGGTTACCGTCAGGCTGATACCATCCACCGCGATGAAGCCCTTTTCAACGACGTAATGCATTATTGCCGGCGGTGCTTCAATTTTAACTAAAGCAGCCCCGTTTTCCGGCTTTATCGAGATTACTTTACCGGTGCCGTCGATATGTCCCTGTACCAGATGTCCGCCCATTCGGCCGCCCAGAGCCATCGCTCTTTCCAGATTGACCTTCGCTCCGCTGGTTAAACGGCCCAGGTTGCTGCGGCGGAGTGTTTCCTCCATCACATCTACCGTAAAGGAATTCCGGGTGAGATTGGTAACGGTTAAACATACTCCATTAACCGCAATACTGGCTCCCGGTTCCGTCTCCTGTAATACCTTGCTGGCGTTAACGGTTAGTTTGTCCGGAGATGCGGTGACGACCTTCCCTACTTCTTCAATAATGCCGGTAAACATTTTATTTGGTGTAACCACAAATCATTGCGTCATCGCCAAAGCGTTCGATTTTGACCTGTTTTAGTCTCATCGCCTCGGCTATTTTATCGATTCCTTTTCCTAATACCGGCGTCTTTACGTCGGTCCCTCCGATTATAATCGGAGCGATAAAGGCAACAACCTTATCAACCAGATTGAGGTCGAAGAGCGAGCCCAGTAATGTCCCGCCGCCCTCCACTAAGAGGTTCATTATTTCACGTTTCCCCAGTGTCTCCAGCAAAATTGGTAAATCGACAAAACCCATCCCATTGGTCGGTAGCTCCACCATTTCCGCACCGACTTTTGCGTAGGCGGTTCGCTTTGTTTTGTTTAACTTACCGTATGCCAGCAGTGTCTTACCCGGTTCCCGGAAAACCTTGGCGTTCAAAGGTGTACGTCCGGTCGTATCGATAACTATACGTAACGGTTGTTTCATTACTGTACCGCCCCGGCCGCCGCTGCATCTGGTTGTTAGTTTAGGGTCGTCGATAACTACGGTGCTTACGCCTACCATGATGGCATCCGAGGCATACCTTAAAAAGTGAACGTACTTCCGGGACTCCTCGCCGCTAATCCAGCGGGCGTCGCCGGTACGTGTGGCTATCTTGCCGTCCAGGCTGAGGGCAAATTTAACCGTAACGAACGGCATACCGGTAGTGATGTATTTAATATAGGCTTCATTGATTTCTTTGGCGGCGGCTTCGCCTTCACCGGCATAGGTTTTTATACCGGCTTTTTCCAGTTCCGCTTTCCCTTTACCGTTTACGAGGGGATTGGGGTCGAACATTGCGAAATGGACTTCTTTTATACCGGCTTCGATAATGGCTTTTGTACAGGGCGGCGTTCGCCCGTAATGGCAGCACGGTTCGAGAGTAACGAATAGCGTAGCCCCTTTAGCCAGGTCGCCCGCTTGGTTTAAAGCGACTATTTCCGCATGCGATTGCATCGGCGGTTGAGTATAACCCTGACCCACCACCTCGCCGTCGCGGACAATTACCGCACCGACTGCCGGGTTAGGACTGACCTGTCCGAGAGCCAGTTTGGCTAATGATAAAGCCCGTTCCATAAAAACCAACATACTGAGGCAATTCTAACACCCCTTTAAAAAACAATGCAAACTGGCAAGCCCGGCGGTATTCCGTTATAATGAAAGAAGCCGGCTGACCCGGCTGTTATATTATGAAGAATTATCTGCGCGAAGTCCTTATTATCGTTGTACTGGCCGCGGTTATTTACGGGCTATTGTTTTTTGTCATTCAGGGGGTACCGGTTCTTGGTTCCTCAATGGAACCTAATCTTGCCTCGCATGGACAGCGGGTTCTTGTCGTCAAAGCAGCCTACTGGTTTGGCCACGACCCGGAACGCGGTGATATCATTACCTTTAAACCACCTGAAGATTGGCCGAATCCCAAAAGTTTACCCTTTATTAAACGGGTTATCGGTTTACCTGGCGATACCATACGTATTATAAACGGCAAGATATACCTTAATGACTCTACCGAACCCCTCGACGAACCTTATATCGAGCGGTCTTTTACTTATTCGATGGCAAAGGTTACCATCCCGGAGGGCTGTTATTTTGTCCTGGGCGATAACCGTGATATATCGGAAGATTCTCATATGTACGGTACTATCTTCCGTAAGAGTATCATCGGTAAAGCCTGGTTTTCTTACTGGCCGTTTAGCCTCTGGGGTACCGTAGCCAATTATCATTTTCCCGATTAATTAAGCAGGAGGTATGTACGGTGGCAGACAAAATAGAAGAAATATTTAACAAATCCGGGGCAGTACTGCACGGCCATTTCTTGCTTACATCCGGCATGCATTCACCTGTTTACTGGGAGAAATTTAAAATATTGCAATATCCCCAGTATACCGAGCAGCTTTGCCGTCTGATTGCCGACCATTTTCGGGGTCAAAAAATAGACGTGGTCGCCGGGCCGACCACCGGCGGTATTATCCTTGCTTATGAGGTTGCCCGGCAACTGGGCGTTCGCAGCATCTACGCAGAAAAGGAAGATAATCTCCGGGTTTTCCGGCGCAGCCTTTCCATCAGCCCCGGTGAGCGTGTGCTGGTCGTTGATGATATCCTGACTACCGGCGGCTCAGCCCGGCAGGTCGTCGATGCGGTGAAAAAGCTGCAGGGTAACGTAATAGGTGTTGGGATACTGGTCGACCGGTCGGAGAACCGTCTTGATTTCGGCGCACCTTTCTTTACTTGTTTGCGTTCGGAGGCTATCGCTTATACCGTGGACAATTGCCCTCTGTGTGCCGGTAAGATACCGTTAGTTAAACCGGGCGGGGGTTAATTAACAATATTCCTTATTTTCCTTACCGAAATATACGTGTAGAGGTTTAACAATACTACCTTTGCACATCTGTATTACGGATACGTAATTTACCAGGATTGAATTAATTATAACTGGATCGGAGTCACCTCTAAAATGAATCAGCCTAAAGCACTTGATTTAGAATTTTTATTTCATCCGCAGTCTATCGCTGTTGTCGGTGTTTCTACACAGCAAGATAAGGCCGCCGGCGGACGCTGGTTATTGAACTCACTGCTTACGATTAAGTATCCCGGCCGGCTTTACCCGGTGGGCTCCGAAGCCGGTGAATATGCCGGCTTGAAAATCTATTCCAGTCTGCGGGACATTCCCGACCGTCTGGACCATATCATCGTGGCGATTCCTGCTGCGGCGACACTGCAACTGGCTCGTGATGCAGCCGCTAAGGGTGCCAAATCGATGCACCTGTTCACCGCCGGTTTTAGTGAACTCGGCGGCGAGGCAGAAGTCCGGATGGAAAAAGAATTGGTCGAATTTATGAGAGCTAACGGCATGCGTTTGCTCGGCCCGAATTGTATGGGTATCTACCGCCCGGCTAGCCGTATGGCTTTTTTGGAAAATATCAGTCCTACCCCCGGTAATTTCGGACTGCTTTCCCAGAGCGGCGGTAACGGTATGAAAGCTATTAGCCTGGGACCCCGGCGGGGACTGTTTTTCAGCAAAGCCGTTAGTTATGGCAACGCGGCTGACATTAATGAAATCGATTTATTGGAATATTTTGCCGACGACCCGGAAACTAAGGTTATCGGTGTGTATATAGAGGGCACCCGTGACGGCCGGCGGTTTGCTGCTGCATTACAAAAAGCCGCGCAGAAACCGCTGATTGTTTATAAGGGCGGCAAAACGGAAGTCGGTCGCAACGCAACCCTGTCTCATACCGGGTCGCTGGCCGGTGCCGGACCGGTCTGGAGCGGCCTGATTAAGCAGGCCGGTGGTATTGAAGTCAATGATATGGATGAAATGATTGACCTTGCTCTTCTTTTTACTCACCGGGTGCCTTCACAAAGAATGAATACGGCCATTATCGGCTTGGGGGGTGGTGCCGGTGTCCTCATGGCTGATACCTGGGGCCGTGCGGGTTTAAATGTCCCTCTATTCTCACCTGAGGTACGTGGAAGATTACAACAAATTTATGGTTCGGAAGCCGGACGCAGCTTCCGTAATCCTATCGACGTTGTTCCGTTCGACCGGCGCAACATTTTAAACCAAACTCTGGAAGCTATTACCGGTGGTAGCGAGATCGATTGTGTTTTATTGCATCTGGCACTGGTTTTTGCCCCTGAAACAATACGTGAATTCATTCGTAATCATATGGCAACACTGGTCGAATTGCCCCAGTCAGTTCGCCGCCGTATCCTGGTATTACTTCATGAGATAGTTACCGAGGATGATCGGCACCTGGCTACCGAGGTCGAAGAATCCTGTCACCGGGCTGGTATACCGATATTTTACTCTGCTTCGGGCACCGCCCTTGCCTTAACCCGTTATTTGCAGTATCACCAAAATCATAAATCCGGTGATTGCCGGTAACCGGGCTTTGCACAAATGCAGATTAACAAAAGTGAAAATTGAAATATGATTTAAAACTTGGGGATTATGAATACATTATTAAATCCGGGCTTTTACCGTACGATATTTTAGCTTCTCTTAGTTGGTAATACCCTCTCGTTTTAATTCGGCTATCTCGTTCTGGTCATACCCCAATCCAAGCAGGACTTCATCAGTGTGCTCCCCTAATTCGGGGGCTTTTTTACCCCAGGCCGCCGGTGTCTCGCTGAAGTCCCAGGGGAACCCCACCATTTTTATCTCGCCCCATTCCGGATGTTCAACGTTAATAAAATATTTGTTGGCTAGTGCCTGCGGGTCGTTGCATACCTCTGACTGCGACTGCACCGGAGTGCAGATGCAATTCGATTCCTTGAGGATTTTCAGCCATTCGTCCCGGGGTTTGGTAGCAAATTTCGCATCCAGAATAGCCACCAGTTCTTTGCTATGGGTACAGCGGCTTTCGATGCTGCCGAATCTGGGGTCGTCTTTTAAATCAGGTAAGTCTATCGCCCGGCAGACATTCGGCCAGTATTTGTCCGGCTGTAAATGAGCGATGGCCAGCCATTTACCGTCCTGGCATTGATAATGGCTGTATAGAGGGTTGCCGGCTTCATCTCGCTTACCCCGTTGGAATTCTTGCCCTAGTATGGCCGGGGCAGCCATAATCAGCCCCAGTGCCCCGATTATACTACCCATCAACGAAGTATCTACTAGCTGCCCTTTGCCGGTCTTTTCACGGGTATATAGGGCGGCCGTCACTCCCCAGGCACACATCAAACCGCCGATTTCATCACCGACCCCCGGAATTATCTGTGCCGGCGGGCTGCCGCGTTCCCCGCACGTCATCATCAACCCGCTCCGGGCAATACCGGTATAATCGAACGATAAATAATTCGCGTCCGTACCATGGCGGCCCCAGCCTGATGCATGAGCGTAAATTAACCGGGGATTCCTTTTAAGTAAGACCTTCGGCCCGATACCCATTTTAATCGGTGCATCGATGCTCATATTGGTCAGAAAAACATCGGCCGTATCGATAAGCTTAAAAAAGATTTCTTTACCCCTGGCTTTTTTCAAATCGAGGACTATGCTTTTTTTATTGCGGTTATTGTGTTCGAAATAATAGTTATGTCCCTTTAAACCGGATTCCGCGCCGATAATCCGCATAAAATCACGCGCCGGGTCGCCGGTTTTTGTCTCTATCTTAATGACATCGGCTCCGAGGTCGCCCAGTCTCATCCCGGCGACCGGTCCCTGCTGGAAATTCGTTATTTCGATTACCTTGATACCGCTTAAAGGCCCAGCCACAATAACTATCCCCTCTCATCATTACGTTCGGATTGTTGTTAAATCACTTACGATATTATACAACTCCGTATAACCAATCTCCAAAAAAATATATTACTGATTAAGTATTTTGAGGGATAGGGCTGCGACGTACCTTCTCTCAACCTATTCTCATACACCGCCTGCTTATTTCTTAGTTACTGCAACCCTGTATAAAGTAATATTAGTAGTTAGTAGTTTGTAATTAGTAATATGCAAATTGTTTGTTTCTTGTCTCTTGTTCCATAGTTGTTGCCAATTTCACTTTAAGCCCCCTCTCTGAAATGTTATAATAGAGTGTGAACATTTTAGCCGGACTCAATCCGGCCCAAAAGGAAGCGGTAGAGGCCATAAAGGGTCCGGTGCTCATATTAGCCGGGCCGGGCAGCGGCAAGACCCGGGTTATCACGCAGAGAGTTGCTTATCTCGTTAAAGAGTGCGGGGTCAGTCCGCGCCATATTATGGCCGTTACCTTCACCAATAAGGCCGCCAGAGAAATGACCGAACGTCTGAACAAGCTTGTCAGCACGGCGGTCAAACAGCTTACCATGGGTACGTTTCACGCCATCTGTGCCCGTATTTTAAGGCAGGACGGCGAGGCCCTCGGCATCGACCCCCATTTCGTGATTTACGATGATGACGACCAGATTAGCCTCATCAAGAAATGCCTGCAGGAGCTTAATCTTGACCCCAAGCAGAATTCCCCTTCGGCCATCCAGAACAAGATATCCTTTGCCAAGAGCCAGGTCATCGACCCCCAGGAGTACCTGACCCGGGCCCGCAGCTACTTCGAAGAGGTGGTCGGGCGGGTTTACGAGCGTTACCAGCAGATGATAAAGGAAAACACCGCCCTCGATTTTGACGACCTGCTGATGCAGACCGTTCAGCTTTTAAAGAACCACCCGAAAATACGGACGCAGTACCAGGAACGTTACCTGCACTTGCTGGTAGACGAGTTTCAGGATACTAACATGGTGCAGTATGAGCTTATTAAGCTTATAGGGGGAAAACACCGCAATATCTGTGTCGTCGGCGACCCCGACCAGTCGATATACTCATGGCGCTCGGCGGATTTACGGAACATTTTAGGCTTCGAGAAGGATTTCCCCGAGGCAAAAGTCATTCTGCTGGAGCAGAACTACCGTTCGACGAAGACTATCCTCGCTATTGCCACTAACATCATCGAAGGCAACAAGGAACGCAAGCCGAAGGATTTATGGACGGAAAACGAGGCCGGGGAAAAGGCTACGATAGTAGAGACATACAACGAGCAGGAAGAAGCCCAATTCGTCGTAAGTGAAGTGGATAAGCTGGTACGGGCGCGCCATTTCCAACTGGGCGACTGTGCTGTGATGTACCGCACTAACGCTCAAAGCCGGGCACTGGAAGAAGCCTTTATCCGCTACGGCCTGCCCTATAAGCTGGTGGCAGGTACGCGGTTTTACGAACGCAAAGAGGTGAAGGACATCATTGCCTACCTGCGTTACATCCAAAACCCCAATGACGGCGTGAGCTTACATCGCATTATTAACGTGCCGGGACGCGGCATCGGGCAGCGCACCCTCAGCGAGTTGAACTCTTTGGCGAAATCTCTGAATACCAATGAATCGGAAACCCTGCAGATGATGGCCGCCGGCAAGATTGAAAAGATGCCTTTCAACTCGAGAATCGCCCAATCACTGGCTAGTTTCACGACGATGATAAACGAGCTGAGAGAGAAAAGTAAAGAAGTAAGTCTGACCGAGTTGTTCGATATGGTGACCGAAAACTCCGGCTACAAGGATTTCCTGACGAACGACAAGGAAGGCGAGGAACGCTGGGAGAATATCTTAGAGTTACGCACTGTGGCTAAAGAGTACGGTGAACTGCCGCCGCCCACTGGACTAGCCGCTTTCCTGGAAGGGGTGACGCTGGTTGCGGACGTGGACAGCCTTGATGGCAGCACGGACGCGGTGACGCTGATTACGCTGCACCAGGCGAAGGGACTGGAGTACCCGGCGGTGTTTATCGTGGGAATGGAAGAAGGTGTATTACCGCACCTGAGGTCGTTCGACGACCCGGCCCAGATGGAAGAAGAACGGCGATTGTGCTACGTGGGCGTAACCCGGGCAAAACAGAAAGTCTACTTAATCCGGGCGTTCCGGCGGAATCTGATGGGCGGTAATCTGGTTAATGAGCCGTCACGATTCTTAAAGGACATCCCGAAAGAGCTTATAGTTACCGCAGGTACGATAGCGAACGAAGAGAGCATCGCCAACGCAATTTCCTCCTGGAATAAAACGGCGGTCTTCGAGCCTACTACCGAGATACCGGAGTTTAAAGCGGGCGACCGTGTCAAGCACGCACGGTTTGGCGAAGGAATGGTCGTCAGCTACCAGACGATTAAGAACGATGCCGAAGCCGTAGTAGCATTCAACGGCATCGGGGTCAAGAAGCTGCTGCTCAGCTTTGCAAAATTAGAGAAAATCTAAGCGGATTCCTTCCGCAGCTGTTTCGATTATCCCTTTTCAATTACGGCTTTTGCCTCCTCATTTTTAAAGGCTTTGGCCGCATCATCAGCGAGAAGCCCCGCCAGCATTACCAGGTCGACGTAGAAGAAGTAGTTCCAGATGCTGCGCCAGGCGAAAAAGAGCGGCAGGATAGCGAGAATCGGGCCGGTATGCGGATATTTTTCGGCATTGAAATAATACCAGATGATACAGCCGATGAACACGGTTACTTCAGCGATAGTGAAAGGCAACGAAGAGCCTGCTGGAACAAAACCGCCGGTTACCAGCGTGATGTAACCGCCCCCCAGCGGGAACATGTCGGGGGACATCGGAGAAAGTATAGCGTGCAGCCAAAGACCTGGGTACTGGATTATAAAGTAGAGGTTCAGGGCGACAAATACCCCAGCCAGAACCGCCGCGGAAAGCAGGGAATTTTTAAATCCGGTCCGGCGGTATAAAAGAATGAGGTAAAAAGGCAGCACGAACCAGGCAATCTGCTTGGTAGCAATCGCCAGCCCCATAAAAATTGCCGAAAGCCGGTCGTTTTTCCCCAGAGAAAGCCAGGCCACTATTAGCAACGGGAATATTATGCTGCCGGTATCTCCGGCTACGATGGCGTTCCAGAGCTCGATGCTAATCAAAGCGGCCCCGATGAATATAAACTTCCGGTTGCCTTTAATTTTCCAGGCGGCAAAGGCCGCACCGAGAAGAAGTAATATCACATAGATAATGCGCACGTCATCTATCCCGGCGGCGATAAAAGGAGTAATGAGCAAAAATGCCCCGGCCGGATAGCAAACTTCATTTTCGAACTCCGGCGGAACCTCCGAATTATTTCGGACGGCAGCATCGTAAACTTCGCGGAACTCTTCCGGAGCGGGATACGGGAATGAACCTGCAAAACGGCCGACGGCTAGGGGAGTAAAGCGGTCGAACGAACCGTTATATTTTTGCATCGCCTGGACGACATTGGGATGAGCGTAAGGGTTTTTACCTTCCAGCAGATTATCCGCAGCCTGATGAACAAGAGCTGTGCTGTCGTTGTACCGGAAGCTGTCCTGCATCGCATATAAAACTTTACCCAAATCGGTATCGCCATGGTCGGCTACATAGCGGGGTACCACAAAGATGAAACTAAAAAGCTCCCCTAAACTTACCATAACGAGAATAATAAAGATAATCAGGGTCGCCCTTCTTACCTTTGGCATATCGTGTTTGAAATATTTATCCAAAGGTGGCGAGGCAACGACAAACATCAAGCCGAACCAGATTAACCAAACGACGACACCGAGAATTAATAACGGCGGTGATTTAACGGCAAAACCCGCCGTGCCGATTGAAGAAGCTGCGAGTAATACCATAATGCCGATATAAAATAACATGTATCGGCTGGTAGTAATCGATTGCAGAATATCCGGAATCCACCGCTTTTTAAAAAACATGCTTGGTGTCCCGGAATGCCCCCACAAACATAATGTAATACTCTCTGTTTAATGATATTTAAGCCCATATTAATATCTGTAACGGACGGTATGCAAATACTTCGTAAATGTGTAATATATAAAACTATATAAGGTTGACAAGTTACACGGTTACGTGTATCATAGAACAAAAGGACCGGGGGAGACGAAATGACGATAAAAGTACTGGATGCCGTAGTGGTCGCCCAGATTGCCGCCGGGGAAGTGGTGGAAAGACCGGCCTCGGTGGTCAAGGAACTGGTAGAAAACGCGCTGGATGCCGGCGCAACTCAGATTACCGTAGAAATCCGGGGCAGCGGCACCGGTCTTATCCGGGTGGCGGACAACGGGAGCGGGATTCCGGCCGGGGAGGTCGAACTGGCCTTCGAGCGGCACGCCACCAGCAAGGTAAGTACCCCGGATGATTTGAATTCCATCAGTACGCTGGGGTTCCGGGGCGAAGCCCTGGCAAGTATCGCCGCGGTGGCGGAGGCGGACTTGCTGACCTGTGCCGCCGGTGAGGCAATGGGGACGCACCTCAGCCTTAAAGACGGGCAGCTAGCCGCGAAAAACGGGCAGGCCCGGTCGCAGGGAACCACGGTAACGGTACGCAACCTTTTTCGCAGCGTACCGGCCAGGCTTAAATTCTTAAAATCGGTTCCCACGGAGAACAGCCATACCGCCAACGTCGTCAGCCGGTACGCCCTCGCCTTCCCGGAGGTAGCTTTCAGCCTTTTTCTCGAAGGCAAACCAACATTAAGGACGCCGGGCAGCGGGCAACTGATTGCCGGTGTGATTGAAGTGTATGGCATCGAAATCGCGAAAGAGATGCTGGAAATCAAAGATTCCGAAGACCAGTGGGACAGCGGACAGAGCATTAAGGTTAGCGGTTTGGTCGGCACGCCGGCGGTGAGCCGCACGAGCCGCAATTACATCAGTTTTTTCGTTAACCGGCGCTGGATAACGAGCCGGCAATTAACCTGGGCGGTTGAAGAGGCTTATCACGGGCTGTTGATGCAGGACAAGCATCCGGTGGCGGTGATTAATATTAACTTGCCGCCCTCTGAGGTAGATGCGAACGTACACCCGACGAAGACGGAGGTAAAATTCGTGAACGAGGGGGCGGTATTCGGCGCGGTACAGAAAGCGGTACGGCGCACGGTGCTGCAACAGACACCGATACCGAAGATTGAAGACGTCGCCGCGGCTTATAAGGCCGCTCCGGCGGAACGTCCGGCCTTCTGGACCGGTAACGAACTCACCGGAACCATAAACCGTATGCCGGCAGCGGCACAATCAGAACCCCGTATCTTACCGATTTTGAGAGTGCTGGGGCAGGCAGTCCAGAATTATATCGTTGCGGAGGGGAATGACGGACTGTATATCATAGACCAGCACGCCGCCCACGAGCGCATCCGCTACGAGCAGGTGAAAGAGCAGCGAACCAGGAACAAAATCGAAGTACAGGGGCTGCTGGAAGCGGCTACCTTCGAGGTCACGCTGCCGCAGGCAGCCACGCTCAAATCACGCCTGAAGGACCTGGCTGAATTCGGTTTCAACCTGGAAGCGTTCGGGGAACGGACCTATTTAGTCAGGGCAGTGCCGGCTATATTAAACGGCCGGGACTGGCCGGCGGCGTTACGGGAGATGCTGGACGGTTTGGCTTCCGGAGATAAGACGGACTGGATGGAACGGTTGGTGATGTCGATGGCCTGCCACAGTGCGGTACGGGCGGGACAGGCTCTCTCGGTGGATGAGATGAGAGAACTGGTGCGGCAATTAGAAGAAACGGCTATGCCCCGGACGTGCCCGCATGGCCGGCCGACGGTATTACATTTGAGTTTGAACCAGTTAAGTAAAGAGTTCGGGCGGACTTAAGTTAAGTTCGATTCCATCCGAATTAAGTAAAGTAATCTCATTATAATTCATTTTCTACTAGCAGTAGGGTGGGTGGAGTGAAACGCAACCCACCGATTATTCTTTTCCCCGAAGGCAGGAAGGAGGCGATGATGCGTTCATCTCCTCCTTCCCCTTCGGGCAACCCTAACCGCCTCTGACAAAATACCGTCTAACAAGAATCGATTGCAGGGATTGTGAAAAATGGCAGGCGGTCGTAACAGGTAATGTTCGATCAACGTGCCTCCCTTACCACCCGAGATAGGAAAATTATTATTGTCATTCTAACCACGATATCCCTCACCGGAACACCCTCTATCATATAGGGACGAGGGGCATAAGAAAGAAAGTTAAATATGGGTTAAACGGACGTTAGGCGGAGATTAATAAAACACCAAATACTAATAAAAGAAAGAAAAATAGAAAATAAGAATAAAAGTTAGATATTGTCTAAATATGAAATGGGGTGTATAATTGGAGAAAAATATTAGCAATTTATAAATATATGACATTTAATTTTAGTGAAACTCTTGATAAATACCAAGAGGAAACACAAAAGCGTTGGGATAAAACTTCGATAAGTATTCTTGTTTTCGGTCCCAACGTGAATGGAACAACTCTAAGTTCAAAACTGAGAAACTATATTTTAAATAAGTGTAAAAACATTGGTGTTACTATTAGGTGCGAACACGATGAATTTATAAGTAACCATAGAAATATGGTTGGAGCAAATCGGAATCTCTGTATTCCTGAAATTAACGCGGCAAGATTTGTTGATGCTATTATCATAATTCCAGACAGTCCAGGGTCCTTTATTGAACTAGGTATGTTATCTATTTGTCCGCAATTCCATCAGAAAGTCAAAATCCTATTTAATCGGAAGCATGAGGGTGATGGAAGTTTTGTTAACGAAGGTCCTAAGTTAGCTTTTGAAGAAAATAGTGCGAAGATATCATATGTAAATTACCGAGGGAAAAAAGCAATTTGGGATGAAGTTGAACAATTCCTAGGTGAAAAACGGGCTAGCAAATATGAAAAAGGGATTATAAGAGTCTCAATTGGCGAGTGAATAACATGGGTAATAGTATATTAAATACTCTCACCGCAAAATCACTAGTATTAATTTCTATAAACATATTGCAGCCCTGTAGAAAGGATGTTATCGCAGAGAGTCTCAAAGGAAAGGTCGAACCTATTCTTTTGGACAATAGCCTTACTCAACTTCTTAGAGAAAAGAGAGTAGCTTACGAAAAAGATTATTATCGTATAACTCGCATAGGCATGGATTCGATAATTTCAGGGAAAGGTCGTATTTTACGAGACCTGCAGCGTATGGAATATTTATCAGACTCGATAAAAAAGGGGGGAGCAATCTAGTTTGGGTGATGTTTCGTCGCCCTTCATACAAGAATTTTCATCGAATATATACTATTTACACGTAAATAGTATATAGGCGTCGGCGGCTCTTTAAAAGGCCGCCGCCGGCAATCCGAAAAGAAGGATTGGAATAAAAACTAATAATCTCCCCCCTTACCTTTCGTTACAGCAGACGGAAAACATAATTACTACTTTAACAAATGAATTTTTTCTTAGCGAAGATGAAGTTACTAAAGCACGTATCCTTTTAGAAAATAACCTTCCGCCTTTAGTCAGACCAGAAATACTATCCTATTTGTTTGGTATATCTCACAGATTTGTTAAAACCATGTCAATCAATTCTCGCGAATACTATAGAATATATAAAGTGTCTAAACGAGCGGGAGGATATAGGAGAATTGAAGCTCCTAAGCGGTTTATTAAGGTTATACAAAAATGGATATATTTTTATATATTATGCACTCGTGAATTGCCGGAAACTGTAACTGGATTCGTACGAGGGAAAAACATTTTCTCAAATGCGAAACTACATATACCCAATAAAAACCTAATGGTAGTTGATATAAAGGATTTTTTCCCTACGATAAATAACAAGGAAGTTTATGAAGTCTTTAAAAGCTTCGGGTTTCCCTGGCGAGTATGTACGTTACTTTCAGATTTGTGCTCTTTAAACGGAAGATTACCTCAAGGTGCTCCTACAAGCCCAGCACTTGCTAATCTTGTTTTTAAGCCAGTTGATTTAGAACTTCAAGACTTGGCAAAAAGATGGAATTGTACATATTCGCGGTATGCTGATGATATTGCAATTTCAGGAAATAATACTTTTTCTAACAAAGATATTAAGTCTATTTCAGATATATTGAAACAATGGGGTTTTAATATTAACCATAAAAAGACGAGGATAGTAGGT
This sequence comes from Dehalococcoidales bacterium, assembly GCA_016927955.1. Classification (GTDB taxonomy): domain Bacteria; phylum Chloroflexota; class Dehalococcoidia; order Dehalococcoidales; family JAFGLR01; genus JAFGLR01. Next base: position 975 of record JAFGLR010000065.1, on the reverse strand, counting down.
AGTGGGGGCAGCCAGATTTTAACTGGTTTGGTTGTAAATACAAGCGGCTTACCTCCACGCAACAAACGCAGGCGGTGGCGGGCTATGTTTCATCAAGCATCGGTAAATCCGTTAAAATATTCAGGGAAATCCCAAAGTCTTAAAGGACTAGCTTCCTTCGTAAAAGAATACAATCCAAAATTATCCTCACAATATTTTAATATTGCTAGTCTAGTTTTTGAACTAGAGAATAAATGATACAATAGCGAAATTTCCCCCCAATAATAATTATTCCTCTTTACCCTCTTCCCTCAAGGGGAGAGGGTGTTCAGGTGAGGGGTATACACGAAATTTCCCCCTTTACACCCCAGAACATTTGTGCTACTATCTAATTCCCTGAATTCATCTTTCTCTTTTTTTCATTTATGTCTTTGATATTTGATATTTAAGTTTTGATTTTGAACGTTTTAGATTTGATTTGGAGGTTTTATGTCTGATAATCAAACCCGTAAGCGTGGCGCTCCCCGGGGCAACCGTAACGCCCTCAAGCATGGCTACTATTCCCGCGCCATTATTAATAAAGAGGACAGGCACGACCTTGCTCTTGCCCGTTCTGTTACCGGCCTCGACGAGGAAATTGCCGTCCTTCGCTTTAAACTGAAGTCCGTCCTGCAAAACGACCCCGATAATATTAAACTTATCGCCGATGCTTTAATCGCCCTTAACCGCCTGATGCGCACCCGGTCTAAATTCCCGATGGTCGACCCTCACGCCGCTATGGTTCAGGCCTATGAAAATATATTCCGTATATACGAACCATTGGGCAAGGATTTGGTCGATGCTATTTTTCAAGTTAAAAATCCTCCGCAAACCGAAAGCTAAGAATGAACTGGAAAGGGCAACCACAGGGTGAACTGCACCCCTAAAGTTGGACAGTATGATATACTGAAAAAACTTTGGGGGTGTATTTTTTTATGCCGAAAGGGAAATCATTTT
>JAFGLR010000064.1 GCA_016927955.1 Dehalococcoidales bacterium | reverse complement strand
TTATCAAAGATTTCTTGCATATGAGTTATAAGTTGTTAGTTTATATTGTAATTGATTTTAAGAGAAAGAGGAATAATTAGATGGAGACATTTGTATGGATTCCCGCTTTCGCGGGAATGATAAGACAGTGATATTACACTATCATTTGGTTTTCCGTGGTAAGTATTTGTTTTATTCTAGTCTTTAATATCTGGTATAAGCCGCATATGAAAATGCCAATGCCAAGAAGGATAGAAAATATACTTAATAATGTGGCAGGACGAATACCGGTGCTAATATTAAGTGCTCCAATTACATTTTCCCCCAATCCGGTGAAATTAAAGCTTAATGGAAATCCAAAAGTGGCTACAATATAGGAAAAGCCAGCGATGATTAGGCCTGATATGAGGAATACAATTGCGAATTTTATAGTGTTCTTTTCAGAGTTAACTATCTGAGCAATCCCGCAGGATAACACAAATAAGCTAATGAAAAATACCAGCACAACCCCAGCCCTGGCGAAATACAGCATGGTCATATTATTCACTATAAGCTGGGTAGTACCACTATAATCAGGTATAATCCCGTGCGAATATAAATTGAAAATTGATGGAACACTTCGCAATAAAATCCATGTTATGTAATAATATGAGGCTATTAATAAAACAGCCAGAACTATTTGGGTTATCGCTAGCTTTTTAACCATCATGCAAACCTTTTCACTATTGTACACATTATTCTATGCATATCCTACAAAAATAGCAATAGCGTTAGGGGGGAAAAATGAAGAAGGCGGGTCATAAACCCGCCTCTGCAAAAATAATTAAGAGGTTGCACTTACTCTGCGATTTTCCCGGTTCCCGACTTCCATCGGGATGGTTTTATGTTTTGGGTGCAGGCGTTTCCTCGGTGGCTTTGCCTCTGTATTTACACTTCAGGCATGAGGTCGATTTGCCGCGCTGGACTAATAAATAGCCGCATTCGGGGCATTTTTGTGCCAGCGGCTTGAAGCTGGTGGCAAATTTACACTTGGGATAATTGGAACAGCCGTAGAACGTACGGCCTTTTTTGCTCTTTCGCTCGATTAACTCGCTGCCGCAGTCCGGGCACTTAACTCCGACCTCTTTTTTAATGGACTTGGTGTATTTACACTCTGGGTATCCGGTACAGGCAAGGAATTTGCCGAAGCGGCCTTCTTTCATGACGATGGGTTTGCCGCAGTTCGGGCACATTTCGCCGGTAGCCACTTCGGGCATCTTAACCCGCTCGATTTTCTCGGCTTTTTCCAGGGTCTTGGCAAAGGGGGTATAGAATTCCTGTACGACACTTACCCAGTTACGGTCTTCGTTAGCCACCTCGTCGAGGTCGTTTTCCATCTGAGCAGTGAATTTAATATCCACGACTTCCGGGAAGTTTTCGATGAGTAAATCGTTTACCAGGGCACCGAGGTCGGTCGGCTGAAAAGTGCCGCCGGTCTTGTTGACATAATCACGGTCCTGAATGGTGGAAATGATAGGTGCGTAAGTGCTGGGGCGGCCGATACCGTTTTGCTCCAGCATCTTGACTAGGGTAGCTTCCGTAAAACGGGGCGGCGGCTGTGTAAACCGCTGCTCCGGGAAGATATCTAAGAAGTCTACCGTTTCGCCTTTTGCTAGTTTACCGATGTTCTGGTTTTTCCTATCTTCTTCTTCGTCTTCATCACGGCCTTCGGTATAGAGGGTGATAAAGCCGGGGAAGTCGATATTCGAGCTGGTAGCCCGCAGGAGGTAACTCTGTTTGGCGGCTCCTTTAACGTCGACGGTTGTATTTTCAAAAACCGCTGCGGCCATCTGGCTGGCGACCATCCGCTGCCAGATTAGCTGATAGAGACGGAACTGTGTTGTATTCAAATATTTTTTAATTTGCATCGGTTCGCGCTTGGTGCTGGTCGGGCGGATAGCCTCGTGGGCTTCCTGGGCGAACTTAGCACTGCGGGTGAAGCTGCGGGCGTGTTCCGGTAAATATTCTTTGCCGTACTTTTCCTCGATATAATCACGGGTCTCCGTAACCGCCTGCCGGGAGATATTGGTGGAATCGGTACGCATATAGGTAATCAGGCCGACATTGCCCTCGTCGCCGACGGGCAAGCCTTCATAAAGCTGCTGGGCGATGGACATCGTTTGCTTGGCGGAGAAACGGAGCTTTCGCCAAGCCTCCTGCTGCAGAGTGCTGGTGATGAACGGTGGTGCCGGCTGACGGGCCACTTTTTTTGTAGCTACTTTCAGAACGCTGTATTTAGCAGTCTTTAAGTCGGCAACCATGCTGTCGGAATCGGCTTGGGTATGGATTTCCAGTTTTTTACCGTTCGCCAGCCCGACAAGTGTTGCCCGGAAAATACTGTCCTTCGATTTGGGCGGTTTCGCCAGTTCGACTTCGATAACCCAGTATTCGACCGGGACGAATTTCTCGATTTCCCGCTCGCGGTCGACGATAATTTTTACAGCGACGGATTGTACTCTTCCGGCGGAAAGGCCGCGGCGTACCTTTTTCCAGAGAACGGGACTAATCATATAGCCGACGATGCGGTCCAGGATCCGGCGGGCTTGCTGGGCATCGACAAGCTTCATATCGAGACCGCGCGGGTGTTCGAAAGCCTGTGCGACAGCTTCCTTGGTAATTTCATGGAAAACCACGCGTTTGAATGGGATTTTATCCGGTTGGATTACCTCGGCGATATGCCAGGAAATTGCCTCACCTTCTCGGTCGGGGTCTGTGGCAAGGTAAATTACCGAAGCATTTTTTGCGGCTTCTTTTAACTCTTTAATGAGCTTGCTCTTTTCTCGCGGAATAGAGTATTTCGGCTCGAAGTTATTTTCGACATCGATACCGAGCTTACTTTTTGGCAAATCCCTGATGTGTCCCATCGATGCCTTAAGGTTGTACTTTTCGCCTAAAAACCGGCCGAGTGTTCGTGCCTTCGCCGGGGATTCTACTATTACTAAATTTTTTTTCATGCGTCAATATTTCCTTTACCACCCAACCCTGGCGGGGGGGGTTAAACCCGCCCCTACAAAAGTAGGGAAAATACTAAATTATACTTTTCAAACTCCAAATAAATCTCAAGCACTAAAACTTCATTATCTCACTATTTTAGCCCGGTTATTTTGGATTATACCCGGTATTCCGCTCTTGCCTCCCGGGCTAAAATATAATTCATGTTACCGATATGTCTGACCATTCCTTTCAGTTCCATCATCGCCAGTGTGCTGCTGACGGTCGAGATAGGCAGACCGCTGTTGCGGCATACTTCGTCGATATGCGACGGCTCCGCTGATAGTTGTTTTATCAGCACCGCTTCCGTATCCGTGGTCGGCAGGACTTCTTTCATCTCCATCTGGTGGGCTACGGTTATCAGGTTCAGCTCTTCCAGTATATCAGTATAACGCCGGACAAGTTTAGCTCCTTGTTGAATAAGCCAGTTCGTGCCGACACTGGTTGGGGAAAAAATACTACCCGGCACGGCAAAGACGTCGCGGTTTTGTTCCAGGGCGTTATTAGCAGTAATAATCGCTCCGCTCGACTCACCGGCCTCGATAACGAGCACGCCCATGCTGATGCCGCTTAAAATCCGGTTGCGCCGGGGGAAGTATTCCGCCTTCGGTTGCGTTCCCAGGGTATATTCGCTGATTAAACATCCTTGCTCAGTCAACTGATGAGCAAGTCCGGCATTTTCCGGCGGATAAACATTGTCCAGGCCGCAGCCGCAAACGGCGATACTCCGGCCGCCGGCATTAAGAGCCGTCCGGTGAGCAATGGAATCGATGCCTCTCGCCAGCCCGCTGGCAATGGTGATTTTATTTCTGGCTAAATCGGCGACTATTTCCTCGGTTACCTGCCGGCCGTAAGCGGTGGCTTTACGGGTGCCGACCACAGCCACGCACAACTCGTCCTGCGGTAACAAAGAACCACGCACGTAAATGATAGGCGGATAGTCATAGATTTCCTTCAATCGCATGGGATAACTGTTATCGTGGTAGGTGAAGACCTGTACGTTATTCCGGGCCAGCTTCTCCATCTCGTCATCGAGGTAGATTTTAGGCCGTCCGGTAATAATCGTCTGAGCTGTCTTGCTGTCCAGTCCGGCCTTCTTCAATTCTCCGAACCCGGCCTGCCAGGCATCCGCCAGACTGCCGAAATGATTTTCGAGCTGAGCGAAGCGTACCCGCCCGATGCCCGAGATAATATTGAAGCCGACCCAGTATTTGATATCCTTGCTATCCATACAAAAAACAATGATAGCACAGTAGAAAAACTAATAACAACGAAAGGAGTATTACCGAACGGGGAATCCGGTTTTAATAATTTTTCTTGAGGGAAGTGTTTATCGTGCTTTCAACATTACTGACGGTGATATGTTTACCCCAGACCGGATGTCTTTTAGCAGCGAGATGGATTATTCGTTCTCCGAATTCACCATAGCTGTAACCGGCTAATTCAGCGGCAGCTATCGTACTGGTATCCGGGCTGATATCCGAATTCGGGTTGACATCTAAAACATAAAATATGCCGTCCTTCATGCGCAGATCGATGCGGGCGTAATCACGGCAGCCTGTCACCTCATAAGTGGCTTTACAAATATCCTCGAGGCTGTAAAGTTCATCTTCACTGAGAGGTGCCGGGAGTAATGTTTTAATATTCTCATAGCAATTCGACCCGGGGACGAACTTGGCTTCATAAGAGCAAAGGCGGTCATGGATATCTTCGATTGAGGAAAATCCCATCTCCGCCGGCGGCAATATCTCGGCGGTATTGCCCCAGAGTGAAACGTGAAATTCGCGGCCGTCAATGAAATCCTCAACCAGTGCCGGCTGGCGGTATTTTTCGAGAATGAACCGGACTCTTTCGATGAGCTCGGTTTCATCATTGACTACCGAATTATGGTCGATACCTTCGCTGCAGTGCTCTTTAGCCAGCTTTACGATGGCCGGGAAGCTGTTCCATCTGATTACGGAAGGGATTTTATTATATATCCGCCATTTTGGCGTGGCAATACCCGAATGATCGAGAAGCTGTTTGATACGGATTTTATCCTGGGCTAAAGCTATAGCGGCCGAACCTGCCCCGGTGAAAACGAAACCGCGCTTTTCAAGGTATTTGGCGACCAGCCATTCGCTGTGAGCTATGCCGGGAAGACTTTCGCACCAGTTGAAGACAACATATTCGAGAGGGTCATATTGAGCCAGGGCGGTATCTATATCTTCGCTGGAAACTGGAACTGAGACGGTAGGATAACCTAATGAGCTGATTGCTTTCTCGAATTGTGAAGTGAGACCAAGAACCTCTGCCTGTTCTGCCATAGTCCATCCAGGGTCTATGTTAAATAATAACAGGACGGATAAATCAGAAGGATTTAATTTTATCGGCACTTGAGGTTTCCCACGTTTTGTTCTCCTTCAAGGTCGACTGGAGTATTAAAAAACACTCCACCCGCGTATAAATTATCGGAGTCTGGACTAATGTACTCTGCTTCTGGAGCAAGTAATCATTAGCCGATTGACTCAACGTTTAATTTAATTATATAACCTGAGCGTAAATCATACAATACTTTTTTGGGGAAAAATTAAAAATAATTTAGTAAAAATTTTTTGTCCCGACGGAAGTCGAGAGCTATGAGAAAACGTGTAAATCTGGATTCCCGTTTTCACGGGAATGACGGGATTGGCTTATCCTTTAATACGGTGGAATGGTATAAATATAAAAGGGGCAACCACTGAGGGTTGCTCTAAAATTTTAATCTTTAATTTATGTTTTTAAGTTTTGGCCTTTGATTTTTTGAGTTATCCTGGAATATGCTATTATTGTGGCAGGTGGTATCCTGAGTGAAGTTTAACGAATTAGTCAGGCTTCTTGAGCAAAACGGATTTAAACTTATTCGTGAAAAAGGTTCGATTAGATATTATGCTAAACCGGGAGAGTAAAAACTAATTCGTCTTGATTATCACGGTTCCCGTGAAATACCTACCGGTACTTACGAAGCTATCATTAAAGCCGCCGGTTTGAAGCGCAAGGGGAAATAAAATGATTGATTTAAAATATTCTTTAGTGGTAGAAGCCACGGAAGACCCCACTTTTTTTACTTTTTATTCTCCGGATTTAGAAGGATTTACGGGTGTCGGGCATTCCGTTGAAGATTGTCTATATCAAGCTAAATGGGGTATGGCAGAATTCGTTTCCGTATTAAAAGAGCGGGGCATACCTGTTCCTAAAGCTAAATCAAATCCAACGGTTACTATCCAGAATGCAAAGAGGATGGCGTCTATAGCCTGATTATCTTCTTAAAACAAGAGGGCAACCACTGGGGGTTGCCCCTACGAAACCACCAGTTTTTCCTGGATTCCGGCTTTCGCTGGAATTGAAGATAAAATTTTATCTCTTTTATCTATGTCTTTGATATTTGAGCTTTAATTTTTGATTTACGTTAAAATATCCTCTTTCCCTTCGGCAACCAGCTTTCGCAGTTCAATGCACATCGAGGCGGAGTCTATCTGCATGGGGCAGCGAACTTTACATCTTCCGCAAGTCAGACAGGTGTAAGCGATGGCAGCAGACCTTTCGATGTCTCGGGAGATGGCCGACCATACGGCACCGTTACCGGTAAAACGTTTGTTGCCGAAGGTTCCGGCAGTTTTAGCAAATACGGGGCATTCATAGAGGCAGCCGCCGCAACCTAGACACAGCATTGCCTGTCTTAAAATCGGGTGTTTGGCCAGTTCCGTCCGGCGGTTGTCCAGGAAAATAACGTGGAATTCTTTAGGGCCGTGGGCTCCGTAAGTAATCGTCTTTTCGATATCGCCGGTCTTACTCGGACCGGAGGTAAGACTTACATAAGAGGGAACCGTATAATTGGCGTAGCGCCATGCAACCTCGGACACCTTAAAAGCGTCCATGAGGGTCGGTACCAGCTTGTCCATCCCAACGACGGCGATGTGGATAGGCGGCAGGGTTGTAGCAAGGCGGATATTGCCTTCATTTTCAATAAGAAAAAGGGTGCCCGTTTCTGCGGCGACAACATTGGCTCCGCTTATCCCGACGTCAGCCTTGATGAATTTATCTCTTAATAGTTCACGTGCCGTGGCAACCATTTTTTCGATATCAGTGGGCGGCAGTTCCTTGCCGGTTAATTCGCTTAATAATTTGGCCACGTCTTCCTTGGGCACGTGAATCGCCGGCGAAAGAACGTGCATCGGTTTGGAATGCAGCTTTTGCACGATAAATTCGCCTAAATCGGTCTCATAAACCTCATTACCCATGGCCTCCAGGTGTTCCTGGAGTTCAATCTCGTGGGCCGTCATGCTCTTACCTTTAACGATGAGCTTGTTTTTCCCGACCAGGTCAGATACGATTTTTACCGCTTCTTCACCCGTTCTGGCGATATAGGCTTTGCCTTTATTCGATTCGATAGCCTCGCAGGCAATTTTAGCGAGGTTTTCCATATCGTCGAGGGCACGGGACTTTATTTCCCGCACTTCCTCCGCCAGCTTTATGGTATGGGGGAATTTTTTCAGCGCGTTATCGACGTTATTCCGGTAGCTGGTAATTGCCCGGGATAGGGCCAGGGAAATCCGCTCGTTATGGGCGGCATCCATTAATTCCTTTTTATAATCTTTGGTATCAGACATATTACACTCCCATCGCTTTCGCCAGAATTTGAGACAGGTCCAG
>JAFGLR010000063.1 GCA_016927955.1 Dehalococcoidales bacterium | reverse complement strand
CGGGGCCGTGACAAGAAAACTCACCAGAACCGGTAAGATTGTTGGTGCTCTTATGAGTCTATCAAAGGCATGATAAGCTGTCAAGGTATATCCGGCAACCGGTGTAGTCTTCGGAATCAAGTAATAATTTCTACACATGGTTCTTGCAACTTCCCGTAGCAACGCATTAGGCATTACTTCCCTCAACTGGCTCTGGTTCTAGTATTTTAACTATTGGCTGTTTTTCAATGCCGACTATATCAGCCCAGCATTTACTATCATAATTCAGTCCAGCTTTTTCGGCTGGTCGCTTGCCGTCTAAAGACATATGTGGTCTGAAAAAGTTGTAGTAAACCAGCCAACCATCCATAAAGGTCTTTAACGTGGTTCGGGTACGCAAAGCCCGCATAACTTTTGTGCGGTCTTTAATCGTACCGTGGAATCGCTCAATAAGGTTAGTGTTATTTTCTACTTGAAAGGGCTTTCCTTGAACGTGCTTTGTGCCCGCACCAAAGGCTAACTCTATGCCGTCTATATAAGATTTTAGTTTATCGGTTACTACCACTTTTGGAATTTTACCCGCACGTTTAGCAGCTTTGAGCATTAATTCTTTGGCTTCGCTTATGCTTCGGGATGTGGCGGGTACTGAAGCTAAGAGAAAACGGGTATCAGCGTCTATAATATCCCAGAATACCACCCACTTAGCTTTAGTGCTTCTCGAATACGGATTCTCAAATTTCGCGTCATGGGGTTTTAGTTTATCTATGCGTATATATGTTTCGTCCGCTATCCAGGTATCGCCTACTTCTGGCTTAAAGTCTTTGGTCTGCCGGATCGCCTCTTTGGTATATTTGTTTACCCACTTCATAACGGCAGTATGGGATATATCATTGTCCGTTCGATTTTCGATACTGTTTTCTATCTCGTGGTACGACATACCATCGTAAAACTCATTCAGGGCATTAACGATGTGGTCTGGTGATACCCTGCCATGAGCTAGGGCATCCGTTCCCGTGAATTTGGTATTGCAGTCATCGCAATAGTAATTCTGGACACCCTTATAGAGTCCGTACTTGCGGGTATGCTGGCTTCCGCAGAATTTACAGACTACCTTTAGCTTAGGCTGTGTATTTGGTATAGGTGAATCAGTGGGCATCAGGATAGAATCCCTACGGCCTAGTGAGACTGAACCTGATAATCTTCCAGACCTGCCGATATATTGAATTACCCTTTGTTTAACCTTACCCTTCTCCCGATAGCTTTCTACTTCGTAGTCATACCAGTTACCGGACTTAGGCGGAATTTGTTTTGCTCGTATAAAAGTCATACCATACTCCTTTCACATGGTTGATATAGACTCGTTAGCATAGTTAATTAGGTAATTAATGGCATCTTCCCTTTTTGTTTTAAATTCAGATATTGACTCCGCGATATATTCTGGAATACGTGTATGTTGTTTAAAAAACTTCTGGTGCTCTATTCCCTGACAGCAATACCATATGTAGGCACTATTAAAACCGGAAGGAAAAGTTAATAAATATATCATCCAATCCAATAAGTCATCATCATTCCGAATTAATTCTTCAAACTTCCGTGAGTATTCAGTATATTCACTTGGCAATCTTCCAGCCATGCCAAATCCAGTCTCGTCTAAAATGGCTCTTATTTTTATAAAAAATTGTATTTGATATTCGGTTGGTTTCTCACCCATAATATTTAATTTCAATTTGTTAATGGTCTGCTTTATTTTTTTATCTGCTTTACCTGATAAAAATATCTTTAAAGCCTTTGAATCAGGGATCAACGGCACTTTAGTTTGTTCATTAAGCCTTTTCTTTATCTGGTTAATTTCAAAGGGTATGGCTTTTAATTTACCAGCTATTGAGTCCGTAGCTTCGTTTTCCATTATAATCATAGCTTTTAATATTTCTAAGATTGCTAACCCCCTGCGCTTCTCTCTATTACCAAAGATTCTAGAAAAATAACTGGCATTATCCCTTATAAATTTATGGCGAGTTTCCTTTTTTGTGTTTGATGGTGTAACAATCAAATAATAAATAAAGGCTATCACTACAGTTAATACAATAGCTACGATTACACCAATAAACCCTGCAAGAATACCACCTATAATGCCACCGATTAACACAGCGACCACCCACCCCATCTTTGTTCCGAGCAGCCACTTCCACATATCCTCCCATACTTTCTTAATAAACTTTTGCCTATTGGTTTTTCCTGCCATTTTTCACCTGCCAGCTTTATTCCTTGCTGGCAGTGTAACATTCTATTAGGCATTACACAACCCCCTTGCTACGATAAGTTGCAAATAAGCTACACATCATCCTGTTGTCCTCTCTTTTGAGTTTATGGTATAATAACCTATTCTGTGTATATATATTATATAGTTGAGGAAATAACACGTGGCGAGAAAAGTAAGAGAACAGAAAACTGAAGACAAAAGACTCCAGGATTACGAACTGATATATATAGTCCGTCCGGATGTAGCTGAAGAGGCTGTCGAGGCTCGGGTAGAAGGAGTAAACCAGTTTATTACCGGTAGGGAAGGCGTTATCTCGGAAACCCAGAAGTGGGGAAAGAGAAAACTGGCTTATCCAATTAAGCATTTCCTGGAAGGAAACTATGTGTTGACCAGGTTTCAGATGAGCCCGGTGCAGTGTAAGGATCTGGAGGCTAATCTAAAAATATCCGAAGAAATTCTACGGCATTTACTTGTAAAAGTAGGCAGTTGAACTCGAAGGTTATCGAGCTTGTAGTTTTTGGGGAGGTGTTAGAGTCATGCCGAGTTTGAACAAGGTTACCATTATCGGAAATGTCGGGAATGAACCAGAGATGCGATTTACTCCGAATGGAAAGCCGGTTACTTCTTTTTCCGTGGCTACTAACTGGGTTTTTTCAACTCCTGAAGGAGAGCGTCGCCAGGAGACTGAGTGGTTCAACGTGGTTGCCTGGAACAGGCTTGCCGAGCAATGTAACCAATTTCTGGCTAAAGGTAAACTGGTTTATGCTGAAGGAAGGCTGCATACGAGGAACTGGGAGGGACAGGACGGTCAGTCTCACTCCAGAATGGAAGTAATCGCCAACCGGGTTATCTTTCTGGATCGCCGGGGCGGTTCATCATTCCCGGATGAAAAGACGGATGAAGGCGCAGTGGTTGATCTTGAGCCGGAAGACCTCCCGTTTTAGTCGCGTTAATTCATAAATAAAATAGAGGGGCAGGATGACACAAAGTAGAGATACACGCCGAAAAGGGGGTCGGGGAAAATACATCCCGAAAAGGAAAATTTGCCTGTTTTGCCGGGATAAAGTTAAACATATCGATTATAAAGACTTATCGATGTTAAGGCCTTATATGTCAGACCGGGCAAAAATCGTGCCTCGCCGAAAGAGTGGCGCTTGTGCCAAACACCAGCGTGCTCTGGCTGCCGCAATAAAAAGGGCCAGGCACTTGGCTTTATTGCCGTTCGTTCCTATCCATGT
>JAFGLR010000062.1 GCA_016927955.1 Dehalococcoidales bacterium | reverse complement strand
GATATTACCCATCACATCCGATAGTCAAATATGTTTAGCCCTCCAAATAACCATAGCATCCCATTCCGCATCATGTTCCATAGTAGACTTTCAATCGGTGCAATGGCACGGTAGGCATGAGATGGGTATCCAATGAATGAAGAAGAGATTTACTCTAGGTTGATTGCTCTACGGTAACAATAGACAGGATTGTACAACCCTTTTGTCATAGAGTGACTGGATATTTTAAATTGTTAACCTTGGGGTGTATTCAGCTTGCTGATTTTGCCCTGAATATCGTTCAGTCTTTCCTGAAGATAGGCATTCGAGGTGAGGTCGCCGGCGATTTTCTGGCAGCCGTGGGTAATGGTTGCCGGATTGCGTCCGCCCAACTCTTTACCGATTTGGGCTAAAGAGCAGTTCATTTCCTGTTTCATCACGTACATCGCCATCTGGCGGGCTAAGGCCGTATCCTTGTCCCTTTTGGGGCTTATTAGGTCAGCTGATGACAGCCGGAAGCTTTCCGCTACCGCTTCGATTATGAGCCGGGCGTTAAACGGTTGAGCCGGGGTCTGATTACCGACGGATTCCAGTGCCCGGGCGGCCAGTTCCGGGGTAATGGCGTCACGTATCAGTTTAGCGTAAGCGACAACCCGGTTCAGCGAGCCTTCCATCTCGCGTATATTCTGGCGGATATTCTGGGCGATAACTTCCAGCGTGTCCGCCGTGATTTCGATACCCTTCTGCCGGGCTTTGGCTTTTAGAATAGCGAGCCGGGTGTCGTATTCCGGAGATTGGATATCGGCAACCAAGCCGCCTTCCAGCCGGGAACGTAGCCGCCCGCTGAGGTGGGGCATCTGCTGTAACGCGCGGTCGCTGGTAACGGCAATCTGTCGGTTGGCGTTCTGTAATTCATCCAGGGTATGGAAGAGGCTCTCTTCCGTCTGCTCTTTACCGGTAACGAAATCGATATCGTCGATAAGCAGCATATCAGCGGAGCGGTATTTATTGCGGAACTCATCCGTCCGCCGCTCTCTTAAAGCACCTAAAAACTCGTTGGTGTACTGCTCGCCGCTGGCGTAAAGCACGTGCAAATTCCGGGAGAGCGCCTCGTGGCCGATAGCCTGCAACAGGTGAGTCTTGCCGAGGCCGTGGCCGCCGCAGATAAAGAACGGGTTGTAAGTTTTGCCCGGGTTCTCGGCAACTTCCCGGGAAGCGGCGTAGGCAAGCTGGTTATTACCGCCGACGATGAACGAGTTAAAAGTATAGTTGGCATTCAAGCCGGGCTTAGCCGAGGTAAAGGTGTCCCCATTTATCGCATAAATTCTTCCGTTGACCTGGAATGTTACCTGGATGTCATCGCGGACGATACCGATGAGAGTCTTTTCAATGAGAGAACGCTGGTTTTTATCCAGGTATTCCGCAACGAAGGCATTGGGAACACCGACGACGAACTGGTTATCGTGGCGTTCCAGACCGGTAGTTTTTTCCAACCAGGTGCGGTAGTTCGATTTACTGACTTGTAACTGTAATTCACCTAAAACGGCGTCCCAAATTTGGCGCGGCGATATATATTCCAATGGATTTTACTCCGGTTAAAAAGCATTTGATTTACCTTGTATGGTTTTATACTGATGGTCTTGCTTGTTTCCCCGAGAAGGGAAAAAATTTGAACTCCATTAGATTATCACCAGACCTTTTTGTCGGCAAGGGTTTCTACAAGGATTGTGCACGGTTTTCCTCGCTTTCTATCACTTAAAAGGTCTTCAATACTAACGTTTTTTGCACGTTTTTTCACGCGCAGATATAACCGGTGGCTAGTTGGTAATAAATATTAATTGATGTTAAACTTCTAGGTGTAGGTGACGGCTTTGCGTATTATTTTTATGGGCTCGCCCGGCTTTGCGGTACTGCCCCTGGAATACCTGGTACAGGACGGTTATGAGGTGGCAGCGGTCTATACCCAGCCCGACCGGCCGGCCGGCCGCGGCCGCCAGCTAATTCTATCTCCCGTTAAACAGGCGGCGCAACGGCTGGGCATTAAAATAGTACAACCGGAGAAGTTAAGAAGCCCGGAAGTGGTGGCGGAGCTGGCGGGTTTGCAGCCGGAAGCTATCATTGTAGCCGCTTACGGGCAAATATTGCCGAAAGCTGTGCTCGATATACCTGAACTCGGGTGCATTAATATCCATCCTTCGCTGTTACCGCGCCACCGCGGGGCTTCACCGGTCTTAGCGACATTATTAGCCGGGGACGAGTTTGCCGGAGTCACTATTATGCTGCTTAACGAAGGGCTGGATACCGGTCCGGTATTGTCCCGGGCCCAAATTCCCGTGGCGGGGGTGGATACTACCGGTACGCTTACGGAGAAGTTATCTCTAATCGGGGCTTGTATGGTGACCGAGGTTTTACCGCATCTGGTGCGGGGTGAAATACAGCCGCGGTCTCAGGATGATAAAGCGGCGACCTATTCGGCACAGGTTGCCAAAGAAGAGGGTGAGATAAACTGGCATTTATCCGCCGCGGAAATCGGGCGGCACGTCAGGGCTTTTCAACCCTGGCCGGGTGCTTATACGATATGGCAGGGCAAACGGCTGGAAATTCAGATGGGTTTTCCGCTGCCCGGGGGGGCAGCACAGGAGCCCGGCACGGTCATGGATTTACGCCACGCTAATACTCCGGCGGCTTTCGGGGTGGCTACCGGTGAAGGTATGTTCGCGGTTACTACCGTCCAGCTAGCCGGCAAGAAAGCTATGTCCGCCGCAGAATTTCTACGGGGACAGCCGTCCATAATCGGGGCAGAACTGCCATCGGTACAATGATTTGAAATAAATCGATACTATTTCCCCGGGAGGTTAGTTTGGCTGCGTTTTCAGACCTTGGCAAATTCGAGACACTGGTAGACATAATCGCCCGGTTGCGGGCGCCGGAAGGTTGCCCCTGGGACCGTAAGCAGACGCACCGGTCGCTGCGGGAGTACGTACTTGAAGAAAGTTACGAGGTACTGCAAGCTCTCGACGAAGAAGATATGGGCAAGCTCTCCGGTGAGCTCGGCGATTTACTCCTCCAAATTGTTCTTCAGACGCAGATCGCCGAAGAAAACAACGAGTTCAAGCTGAAGGACGTCATTACCAAAATCAACACCAAGCTGATTCAGCGGCACCCCCATATTTTCGGGGATGTTAAGGTTAAGACCGCCGAAGAGGTTTCCCGCAATTGGGAGCAAATTAAAAAGGCCGAGCGTGGCGAAAACGCTTCGGTCCTGAGTACCGTCCCCAAGCAAATGCCGTCCTTGGCCTACAGCCAGGAAATCCAGCGGCGGGTGGCCGGTGTCGGCTTCGATTGGGAAAATGACGACGGGGTAGTTGAAAAACTGGTTGAGGAAGTCCGCGAATATCAGGCGACGACCTCGCCGGAGCAGCGCGAGGAAGAGTTCGGGGATATTCTTTTCACGCTGGCTAATATCGCCCGGCGGAAGGATATCGATTTGGAAAATGCCCTGCGGCAGGCCAATCAGAAATTTTTCCGCCGCTTCACCAAAATGGAAGAACTATGCCGTCAGCGTAAACTAAGCTTTGAAAAACTGAGTTTTGAACGGCAAAATGCCCTCTGGGAAGAAGCAAAGAAGCTAACCGAATAGTTACTCTTTATTTGACAGGAGAGCAATCTGATGAAGTTTAAGGTCGTTTACACCAGTGTGCCTCCGATTGAGATAGAAAAGGAGTCTTTGCTAAAACTTGGGGTGGAATACATCGAACGGCCTGCACCGACTGAAGACGAAGTCCTGGCAATAGCTCAGGATGCCGATGTACTGATTGACCGGAGTGAGCCGTGCACCCGCCGGGTTATCAGTAATCTCAAATCATGCCGGCTGATTGTTACCCCTAAAGTTGGTTATGACAATATAGACGTCGCGGCGGCTACCGAATATGGTGTTTGCGTAGCAAATATACCCGGGCTTTCGGTAGATGAAGTATCCGACCATGCCATGGCTTTATTGCTGGCGTGTTCCCGGAAATTATTCCAACTGGATAATATGGTCAGGGCCGGCGGGTGGCAGGTCTTTCACGGTAAGGAAATGCAGGCAATGTGGCGGGGTATTTCCTTAATCCGGGGCCAGACCCTCGGCCTTATCGGTTTCGGAGCAATTTCCCGGGCGGTGGTTCCCAAGGCAAAGGCTTTTGGCTTGAGAGTCCTGGTATACGACCCTTATATTACTCCCGATGTGACGGAGAAGACCGGCGCCGCATCAGCACAACTAGAACAATTACTTAAAGAATCGGACTATATATCGATTCATACGCCTTTAACCCCGGCCACTCGGCACATGCTGGGAGTGGCGCAATTCAAGTTAATGAAACCAACCGCTTTTATAATCAACACTTCCCGCGGAGCCGTAATAGATGAAGGGGCTTTGTATAATGCCCTGGTAAATGGCTATATCGCCGGAGCAGGGCTGGATGTAGTTGAGAAAGAACCGGTTAAAATGGATAACCCTTTGCTTAAACTGGACAATGTAATTGTAACCGGGCACTCGGCACACTATTCCGACCAGGTATGGGCGGAGCAAAGAAGGCGTCCTGCCGAGGAAATAATCCGGATAATGTCCGGACAATGGCCTAGAGGGTGGGTAAATCCGCAGGTAGAGGCGAAATTTATCGAACGATGGCGGAATACCGGGGCATCTGCCTGAACTTGTCCGCCGGCTAAACTCCCATAATAGTTTTCGTTATAGACTGATAATAAAGAGAAGACCGTTCCCATTGACAAACCACACTTCCCCTTCCTATAATGGGGCTGAAACCATCGACCTCGGCCTGTCGGGGCGGTGAGTGGTGTTTTTAACTATAATAGGGTCGCTTGGAACGGGCTTCCGGCCGAGACGGCTGTAAAAATGGTTTTGGGATTTAAGCCTTCTCTAGCCGGCGGGTAGGAGAAGGTTTTTTATTTGGTATCCTGAAGATGGACACTGTAAATAAAAGGAGGTGCTGTCATGGCGGTCACGGTTAACAAAATCAGGGAAATGAAAGAAAAAGGGGAAAAAATCGTGATGCTCACGGCTTACGATTACTCCACGGCCAAGATTGTGGATGAAGTAGGCGTACCGCTCATCCTCGTCGGCGATAGTTTGGGTATGGTTATGTTGGGTTACGATTCGACTCTGCCGGTAACGATAGAGGAAATGCTGCACCATACCAGGGCAGTCGTCCGGGGCGTGAAAAATGCCATGGTCATCGGCGATATGCCTTTTATGACCTATCACCTCTCGACGGAACAGGCGATGCGGAACGCCGGACGTTTCATCCAGGAGACCGGTTGCCAGGCGGTCAAGCTTGAAGGTGGTGTTACCGTCGCCGAAAAAGTGAAAAGAATTGTCGAATGCGGTATTCCCGTTTGCGGCCACATCGGGATGACGCCGCAGTCCAGATTACAATTCGGCGGCTTTAAGATTCAGGGTAAAACTTTGGAGGTTGCCTCCCGGATGATCGAGGATGCCCGGGCGCTGGAAGCCGCGGGTGCTTTTGCGGTGGTTTTGGAGACCGTGCCGACGGCCCTGGCAACCCTGATTACCAGGAAAATAAACATTCCCACTATCGGTATCGGGGCCGGTGAAAGCTGCGACGGTCAGGTACAGGTGATTAACGACGTCATCGGCTCTTTCGCCGATTTCGTCCCCAAGCATGCCAAGCAGTATGCCAAGGTCAGTGAAGTCATCCGCAAGGCCGTAACAGAATATTATAACGAGACCAGAGCGGGCACCTTCCCCACCGATGCCCAGGGTTTCAAGATGGACGAAAGTATCCTGAAGGGACTGGAATAACCAACGATGCAGGTCGTTGAGACTATCGCCGAAATGAGAAGTGTTCGGGCCGGGCTGGCCGGCAAGGTCGGCTTTGTCCCCACCATGGGCTATCTCCATGAAGGCCATTTAGAACTGGTGCGCCGGGCGCGAGCGGAAAATGAAACCGTCGCAGTCAGTATATTTGTTAATCCCACCCAGTTCGGCCCGAAAGAAGACTTTGAAAAATATCCCCGCGATACGCCGCGGGATTTGGCATTGCTGGAAAAAGTAGGGACGGACTATGT
>JAFGLR010000061.1 GCA_016927955.1 Dehalococcoidales bacterium | reverse complement strand
GCGGTTTTGGAGACCGCTGCTCTACCTGCTGAGCTACACTCCTATGTTCTTCCTACCATCAGCATAAAAATTATATCGAATATTAAAGCATAATTCAACGTCAAGCCTTTTTCAGTGTTCGCTCCCCAACTGTCAGCATTCTGATTTTAACTGATATGTCGTAAATAAATGTGTAAAAAAGCTTTGACTTGCCTGAACTACCGTGTTATTATCAAGTCGAGGCTGTAACATGTCTGGTTTAACCGAGCTTTATAAGGAAATCGCTGCCTGCCGGCAGTGTGAGATAGCTAAATTAAGAACGAAAGTGGTCCCCGGTGAAGGGACGGAAAATGCCGAAATTCTGTTTATCGGCGAAGCCCCGGGTTTCCATGAAGACCAGCAGGGGCGGCCTTTTGTCGGTCCGGCCGGTCAGTTCCTGGATAAATTGCTGGCGTCTATAGGCTTGAAGCGGCAGCAAGTATATATAGCTAATGTTATTAAGTGCCGTCCGCCCAATAACCGGGAACCTTCATCGGTGGAAATAGAAAATTGCCGTAATTTTTTGGACCGGCAAATCGAGCAGATTCATCCGAAGATAATTGTCACGCTTGGCCGGTACTCCATGGCCAGGTTTTTCCCGGGTAAAAGTATCAGTAAGATACACGGTACCGCCCAGCGGCAAAACGGTGTGGTCTATTTTGCGATGTACCATCCTGCCGCAGCATTGCACCAGCAAAATCTGCGGGAAACAATAGAAGCGGATATGCTGAAAATCCCGCAGTATCTGGCGGAAATTAAAGAAATTCCTGAGGAGAAAATAGAACCTCCTCAGTCGGAACAGTTAAAAATGTTCTAAGTGAGGTGTTTACGAAACCAAAGTTAAAAATCATACCCCTTGGCGGATTGGGTGAAATCGGCAAAAATATGACGGTGATGGAATATGAAGATGACATAATCATCGTCGATGCCGGGCTGATGTTCCCCGGCGAAGAGATGCTGGGCATCGACCTGGTTATCCCGGACATTTCCTATCTGGAAGATAAAAAGGACAAAGTTAGAGGTATCGTTATTACCCATGGTCACGAAGACCATATCGGGGCTTTACCTTATATCCTGTCCCAGATTAATGTTCCGGTTTATGCGACTAAGCTGACACAAGGTTTGATTTCCGTCAAATTAAAAGAGCACCGGACACGTGTAGAAGCTAAATTACACGTAGTACCGCCCGGCGAGCAGGTGATACTCGGCAAGTTCCGCGTGGAATTTTTCCCGGTTTGCCACAGTATTCCCGATTCGACCGGTCTAATCATCTATACTCCGGCGGGCATCGTAGTGCACAGCGGTGACTTTAAGCTCGATTACACGCCGGTTGACGGCAAGCCTACCGATTTGGTTCGGCTGGCACAACTGGGAGCACAGGGCGTAATGCTGCTTCTTTCCGATTCTACTTATGCGGAGTTGCCCGGTTACACTCCTTCGGAAATGGTAGTCGGCGAGTCGCTTGACCGCATTATGGCCGAATCGGCAGGACGCGTTATCGTAACCACATTCTCATCATTAATTTCCCGTGTCCAGCAGGTTATTAACTCCGCAGCTAAATACGGCCGGCGAGTCTTTATCGTCGGGCGCAGTATGAATGATACCTCTCATATGGCGATGGATTTGGGCTATTTGAATGTTCCCGAAGGTATTTTGGGACGTATCGAAGAGTTGCACGGTTTACCGCATAACAAAGTCTGTCTGATTACCACAGGAAGTCAGGGTGAGCCGACCTCTGCACTCGTACGTATGCTTAACCGGGACAACCGTCAGGTACACGTTATCAAAGGCGATACGGTTATCCTTTCCGCGACGCCGGTTCCGGGAAACGAAGCACTGGTCAACCGGACGGTAGATACTCTTTTCAAACGTGGCGCAGAGGTATTTTATGACAGGGTCGCTCCGGTACATGTGCACGGCCATGCCAGCCAGGAAGAACTGAAACTCCTAATGAATCTGGTCCGCCCGAAATATTTTGTGCCGGTTCACGGTGAATACCGTCACCTGACTTTTCACGCCAAGTTGGCGGAAGCCGTCGGGATTCCGAAAGAAAATATTTTTATACTTGGCGATGGTGATATTCTGGAAATAAGTTCCGATTCGGCAAGAATAACCGGTAAGATAAATATCGAGGATATATATGTCGACGGTTTGAGTGTCGGTGATATAGGCGACCTTGAATTGCACAATAGGCGGATTATGTCGCGGGACGGTATCGTCGTAGCTATTATTGCCTTGAATAAGGATACCGGTAAACCGGTCGGCCTGCCGGATATTGTCTCACGGGGCTTTGTCGATTCGGTGGAAGCTAAAGACCTGCTCGAAAAAAGCCGTCATATACTAGCCGGGGCGATGGGCACTACGGGAGGCAACGGCAGCGAAGGTATCAATAACGTAAATATCCGGGAAACCCTGAAGAATTTCTTTTATGAGCAGACGCACCGTCACCCGATGATATTACCCGTAATCTTTAAGGTGTAATTAATGGCAAAAAAAGGAAGGAATCAAAGAGGGAGCGGGGGTAATTTCTTCCGGTTCATGGCGCGTAAACCGGTCTGGATAACGTTGCTAATTATTATCATCGGACTGGTAGTTTGGTTGCAGTGGGGAAATATTACCAACGGTCTTAATTCGGCTGCTGCAAACATCTGGGGCTCTCTGGGATGGGGTATCATCCTAATTATCCTCTTTCTCTTTGTTCTAACGATAATTATTTTAATTAAAAGAGTTCCGGCCTTCCTGCGCGGCTTAAAAATTACCGGGCAAATATTAGGGGCGGTCGGAATAATATTCGGCATCTGGGGTGTACTCGGTTTTATTAGTGAAGATTTAGGCGGCAGGTTTGGAGTATTCCTTATCGGAGCCCCGAATTTCTGGGGTGTATTACGTATCATCGGTTATTTCGTAGTCGGTGTTTTCTTATTGATGCCGGTTAACAGTTGCAGGGCTATCGCGGCCTTTTTCCGCTGGGTTTCTCGGAGGCTGCAAAGGCACCCGTCAATGGAGACTGCCGCAGCTCCGACATATTCGGAGTCATTAAAAGCAACACCGAAAGTAATGCCTCCGGAGAACGCCAAAACCGGTGGCGGCCTTTTCAGACCGGTCAAAAAGCTCTTTGTCTCTTCGGAGCCTATTACTCCAGTGCCGGAAAGGCAAGAGGTAAAGCCGACTCCAGTAAAACCGGTACCACAAGCACAATCTCCGCAAGACCTCAAACAGGTAGCCCAGGATGTCTGGAAAAAATACGGCGAATCTTCCTCGCTGGTTACCGTCGATGGCTGGAAATTACCGCCAATTGAGATATTAGACCATGCTGTAGAAGTCGAACTCAGCCCGGCGGATAACGAACAGCGGGCAAAGTTAATTGAACAAGCTCTGGAAAGTTACGGCGTTGAAGGCAAGGTCGTTCAGATAAACCCGGGGCCTACGGTAACCCAATTCGGTATCGAGCCTGGCTGGGACAGAAAAACCCGGGAGGTTAGAGAAAAAGACCGTGACGGTAACTATAAAGTCAGGCAGGAAGAAATCTCGCGGACTCGTGTTAAGGTAGACCGCATCACCTCGTTAGCTAACGACCTTGCTCTGACATTATCCGCGCCGAGCTTACGTATCGAGGCTCCCGTGCCCGGTAAGGGTATTGTAGGTATTGAGGTGCCGAATGTGATTTCCAGTGTCGTCAGCCTACGTGATGTCGTAGAGACCAGTTCCTTTCAAAAACTTAAAGCAAAGTCGAAATTGACCTTAGGGTTGGGTAAAGGTGCCGGCGGAGAGGCTATGGCGGGTGACTTGGCCAAAATGCCACATTTACTCATTGCCGGGGCAACCGGAAGCGGTAAGACAGTATGTTTAAATACGATTATCTGCAGCCTGTTATTACACAACACCCCAGATGAAGTTCAGTTCATGATGGTTGACCCTAAACGCGTGGAGCTAACGCCGTTTAATAGTATTCCCCACCTGGCAGCGCCGGTCATTGTGGATGCGGAAAAAGCTATTATTGCCTTACGCTGGTTGTCCCAGGAGATGGACCGCCGTTATAAAGTAATGGCCTCGGATAACACCCGTAATATCGAAGGTTATAATAAAAACAAGACCGGTACGGAACGAATGCCTTTCCTTGTACTAATTATAGACGAACTGGCTGACTTGATGATGACCAGCGGTAACGAGGTCGAACATAACCTCTGCCGTTTGGCACAGCTGGCAAGAGCGACGGGGATTCATCTCGTTGTCGCTACGCAGCGTCCTTCGGTGGATGTTATCACCGGGCTGATTAAAGCTAATTTCCCTACCCGCATCAGCTTTGCGGTTACTTCACAGGTCGATTCCCGCACGATTCTGGACAGCGTCGGGGCGGAAAAACTGCTGGGCAAAGGCGATATGCTTTACGCTCCCACCGATGCCGATAAACCCAAGCGTTTACAGGGTTGTTATATGTCCGATCCGGAAGTAGAGCGGTTGGTCTATTTCTGGAACTGCCAGCAGCAAAAAGAAAGAAAGCCGCCCTTAAACATCGAAGAAATAACCCTTGCTGTAAAGAAGGAAGACGAGTCGGCCGACCCGTTAATGGAAGAAGCCCGCAAGTTAGCCAAAGAGCACTCGCATATTTCCACCTCATTTCTGCAGCGGCGCCTGCGTATCGGCTACCCCCGTGCGGCCCGGATTATGGATCAACTGGAAGAGGAAGGGGTAGATACGTTGCGGGATGAGGAAGGGGAAGAGCCACACTAAATGCCGACGGTATTACAATTAAAAGACTACCGGTTCTTTTTCTTCAAGCGTGAGTTAGGCGAATTACCGCGTATCCACGTTGAATCGGGAGACAAATATGCTACTTTCCTGCTTAAACCGGTAGAACTGGATAAGTCGGTAGGTTATAATGCGGAAGAGCTAGGTGAAATAAAGGCTATTATCGCCGCTAATATGGCGTTAGCGATGGGAAAATGGAATGAGTATTTCGCCGAACAAGATTGAAGCCAAAGCCTCCGAAGTTTGGTTCGATAACGATACGCTGCGTGTCCGTCTGCTCGACGGGCGGGAAATCAGTGTGCCGCTGGAATGGTTTCCCAAATTGAGGGATGCTACGCCAGCCCAGCGTAAAAACCTGCGTTTAATCGGCATGGGTTATGGTATCCACTGGGAAGACCTGGACGAGGATATTTCAATCGCCGAACTGCTGGCGGTTTAGTTATTTCCCTTTAGCCTTTTTCAGTACCGCGTCTTTATAAATCTGCCCGATGTTTTTGCCGTGTTGGGGCATCTTTTCCCGCTTCTTGCGGAGTTTCTTTTCGCGGCGTTCCTGGCGGGTTTCTTCGGTTTCTTTTTCGTTTGTCATAAGTGTATTTTCGATTTTCTCCCTGCTTTAAAAAGGAGATGCAAGAGGGATTATAGTTCAAATCCCCCTAAATCCCCCTTTTAAAAAGAGGGGGATTTAGTTTTATTTTTGCTTATTTCCACGGGTTCGAATTCTTTACGCAGGTCGAAGATACGGTCGCGGATTAAAGCCGCTTTTTCGAATTCCAGGTTTTTCGCAGCCAGCTTCATCTGGGTTTCCAGGTCTTTAATTATCCGGAGAATGTCTTCTTTCGTGGCCGGCTTATCCGTATTATAAACCGCTTTGGCTTCGGCGACCTTCATCCGCTCGGTAATATCACGGACGGCCTTTTTGATGCTCTGAGGGGTGATGCCGTTTGCTTTGTTGTAATCTTCCTGAATCTTACGGCGGCGGGCAATTTCATCCATTGCCCGCTGCATGGAGCCGGTGATTCTGTCGGCGTACATAATCACGTTTCCTTCGATATGCCGGGCAGCCCGTCCCATTGTCTGAATGAGAGCGACATCGGAACGTAAATAACCTTCTTTATCGGCGTCTAAAATAGCGACCAGACTGACTTCCGGTAAATCAAGGCCTTCCCGCAGCAGGTTGATGCCGACGACGACATCGTACACACCAAGCCGCAGGCTGCGAAGTATCTCGACTCGCTCCAGTGTCTGTACCTCGGAATGCAGGTAATGGGTTTTGGTGCCCATCTCGATGAGGTAATCGGACAACTCTTCAGCCATTCTCTTGGTCAGCGTGGTAACCAGACAGCGTTCGCCTCTCTCGACTCGTAACTTAATCTGGTGCAGCAGGTCGTCAATCTGGTTTTTGGTCGGTTTGACCTCGACGATTGGCTCTAACAGGCCGGTCGGTCTAACTAACTGTTCGACAATCTGTGAACTGTGCTCACGCTCGTAATCATCCGGAGTGGCGGAAACGTAAACGACATTATTTATCCGCTGTTCGAACTCTTTGAAATTGAGCGGGCGGTTATCCAGTGCCGAGGGCAGGCGAAAACCGTAATCAATTAGTGTCTGCTTCCGGGAGGAATCGCCGCGGAACATCCCGCGAATCTGCGGCAGGCTCATATGCGATTCATCGATAAACAGTAAAAAGTCGTCCGGGAAATAATCTAAAAGTGTCCAGGGGGCGCTGCCCGGTGCCCGCTGCGAAAGGTGTCGCGAGTAGTTTTCCACGCCGGGACAGTAACCGGCCTCTTTCAGCATTTCGAGGTCGTAGTTAGTGCGGGCTTCCAGCCGGGCGGCTTCCAGCATTTTATCCTGGGCTTTCAGTTCTTTCAGCCGTTCCTCAAGTTCCTGCCGGATGCTGACGAAAGCCAGTTCCAGCTTCTCTTTCGAGGTAACAAAGTGCTTGGCGGGATAAATATCCACCGATTCCAGATTAGACAGTACCTCACCGGTGAGCGGGTCGATGCGGACAATCCGTTCGACTTCATTGCCGAAGAACTCGAATTTCAGGGCCATTTCTTCATAAGCGGGCTGGATTTCCAGCGTATCGCCGCGGATACGGAACTTGCCCCGGGTGAAATCGATGTCGTTACGCTCATACT
Organism: Dehalococcoidales bacterium; assembly: GCA_016927955.1. GTDB lineage: Bacteria > Chloroflexota > Dehalococcoidia > Dehalococcoidales > JAFGLR01 > JAFGLR01. The sequence continues at coordinate 990 of JAFGLR010000061.1, read as the reverse complement.
GCATATCGATAAGCTGGCGGACGACCTTGTCCCGGATATATTTTTCGCCGCGTTTCAGACTCAGGACGAACGAGCGGTATTCCTCTGGTTCGCCCAGGCCGTAAATACAGGAAACCGAGGCTACGATGAGCGTATCGCGCCGCTCGAAGAGGGAACGGGTGGCGGCGTGGCGCAGCTTATCGATTTCCTCGTTAATGTCGGCATCCTTTTCGATATACAAGTCGCGCTGGGGCACATAGGCTTCCGGCTGGTAATAATCATAATAGCTGACGAAGTATTCCACCGCATTATTGGGGAAGAAGTCCTTGAACTCGGCGTAAAGCTGGGCGGCGAGCGTCTTGTTATGGCACATCACCAGCGTAGGTCGCTGGACACGCTGGATTACGTTTGCCATCGTAAATGTCTTGCCGGAGCCGGTCACGCCGAGCAGGGTCTGCTTTTTATAGTCCTGCTGTAAACCGGCCACGAGCTTATCAACGGCCTGCGGCTGGTCGCCGGTCATTTTAAAATCAGAGACAAGTTCAAATTGCTGGGACACAGAATACCTCTATGAAAAAGTATAACATATTCGTTTTATTTTTAATCTCCGTTACTATTCCGAAGGGGAAAGAGGCGATGATGCGTGTACTGTGCCCCTGTAAGTCAAGCCACTTTTAAGAGAGTATTCTCCTTGTTGTGGTGTCTTATAACCCGGGGTCGAATGCAAATAACTGACATTGAAGTCCTCCGCCCAATTCTGAAAGTCATTCATAAGTTCTAACAGATTCCGCCATTCTTTTAACTAAAGGCATTCTTCTTTTAACATTCGTATTATTCTTTCGGTATCGGCATTACTCTTGGGATTGTTATAGCTGGTGAACACTTGCTTGATATTTAATGTACGGCACGACTTCATAAAGCTTAGTGAGGTTAAAGCCGGCCGGCGCTACCTTAGCCCGCCGCTCTCGGAACGGGCGATAAATGCCTACCTCCAGAAATCCAAAGATACCG
>JAFGLR010000006.1 GCA_016927955.1 Dehalococcoidales bacterium | reverse complement strand
GTAGGGGCAGGGCTTGTCCCTGCCCAAGACCACACGGGCGACCACAAGGGTCGCCCCTACAATTACATTTTTATATCCGTTTTTCATCGGCACAATAGTCTTAAGCGAAACAAACAAAATAGCCCGCCTGAATCAGGCGGGCTATTTTGTTTGTCTATTAGTAGAGGAAAGGTACTAGGCTTCCTGGCCTTCAATTTCCCGTTCCGGCTTCTTCACCACAATGGGTTTGGCACCGGCTATGGGATCCGGTTCATCGACTCTGGTCTCTCTCTCGATAACGGCAGCTAACTCTTTATAAGCATTACCGCCGAACGAATTGAACTGTGAGGCCAAAATTTCAGAATATTTGAACCCCTTGGAATTAACCCATTCCCGGTGAACCTTATCACCACGGCCCAGCATATGGCGGGCTAAATCCAGAGCACCCTTCCGGGAAACTTTATTACAAACCGGACAATGATAAGTAATCATAAACTACTTTTTCCCTCCCTTGCCCTTAGCTTTCTTTTCCTGTAAGGCTTTGAATACCTTTTCCGGTGTGATGGGTAAAGTCTTGATTCTGACGCCGCAGGCATCATATACGGCATTACCGATAGCACCGGCAGTAGGATTGGTAAGACCTTCACCGGCTTCTTTGGCACCGAAAGGCCCTTCCGGTTCGTAGGTATCGATTTCCAGGATGGGCGTGTCCGGCATATCCAGAGTTCGCAGCATCTTATAATCGACACCGAGTGACGGATTCAGGATTTTACCATTATCCATCGGCTGGTCTTCGCAGATGGCGTAACCGGCGGCCATCGAAGCAGCACCTTCCAGCTGGCCTTCGATACCGACAGGATTGATAACCGTACCGCTCTCATGAGCTGTGGTTATAGCTTCCAGTTTAACACGACCGGTATCAGGGTCGACTGAAACTTCCGCTGCCTGTACGCCAAAGCTGTAAGCCGGGGAAATCATACCTTTGCGGTGCGGTGTATAGTGACCGCGCCCCATAATTGCCTCGCCGTCTTTGCCGCGGATAGCTTCTTTCACGATATCGAAGTAAGAAATACCTCTTTCCGGACGGTCTACCAGGTGAATCCAGCGGTCCTTGATATCCAAATCGTAAACGATATTGGGGTGTAGTTTTGCCTGAGCGAACTCCAGAAGCTGTCTCTTCGCGTCGGCCGCCGCCATCTTGCACGCGTTACCATTCATTAAGGTTTCGCGGCTGCCCCAGGCACCAAGGTCGGGCGGGCAGGTAGCGGTATCAGCGGAGTGGACTCTGATGTCTTCCAGTCTAACACCGAGCTCTTCGGCAGTAATCATGGCTAAGGTAGTATTGGAACCCTGACCGATGTCACAGGCACCGGTATATAAGTCTACTTTACCATCTATAGCGATACGGACAACCGCTGATGAAAAAGCGTAAGGAGTGTCGAACCAGTTGAAGATACCGCCGGACATGAAGCCGTAAGCAGAAACGCCGATACCATGATTAGCCGGCATAACTTTCTTACGTTCCTTAACATACGCTTCCATTTTATCCAAACACTGGTGCAAACCGCAGCTTTGAATATATGCCTGGCCGGGGACTTCATAGCCCTCGGTCATACCGTTAATCCGGCGGATTTCAATCGGGTCAATACCGAGGTCTTCGGCAATCATATCTATCTGCTGCTCGCCGGTAAAGACCGATTGAGGAGCACCGAAACCGCGCTGAGCGGAAGTCGGAGCCGTATTGGTATAAGCACGATAACCGTCATAACGATAGTTGGCATATTTGTACGGGAATGAAGAGAAGAAACCGGTAAGATAAAGTGCGGTAGCCCCCATACCGGTGTAAGCACCGCCCTCGGTAAGTACCCGGACTTCCTTGGCCAGTAATTTACCGTCTTTTGTCGCACCCAGCTTGATGTTGTAATACATCGGAGTGCGGCGTTTCGTAGCCGTAAACTCTTCTTCTCGAGAAAGGACAATTTTTACCGGGCGGTATAATTTCTGGGAGAGTAAAGCGGCACAGAACTGGGCTGAGTCGGTTTCGAATTTACCGCCGAAACCGCCACCGGTGTGCGGCTTGATTACCCGGATATCGCCTTCGCGCATTCCCAGCATGCCGGCAAGCAACCCCTGGACATAATAAGCTGCCTGAGTAGAAGTCCAAACGGTTAATTTATTACTGTAGTCATAGCTGGCAACAGCACAATGGGTTTCCATACAGCAATGATGCTGAGAACTGCATCTAAACTGGTCTTCGCGGATAACGTCGCATTTTTTAAAAGCTTCATCAACATCGCCCCACTCGATATGGCGATTAACATTAATATTAAGCTCTACACCTTCGTGAATCTGAATAGCATCTTCTTTGATAGCATCCATCGGGTCGAAGATTGCGGGAAGCTCTTCATATTCGACATCGATTAAATCAAGAGCCTGTTCGGCCACATCTTCATCTATCGCGGCAACACAGGCAACGGGGTCGCCGATATAACGTACCCTATCGCGGCAGAGGATTTCTTCATCACAGAGTTCCGGAAAACGTCGCCAGATACCCTGTTTGAAACCGATGGTATCTTTACCGGTAAGCACTTTTTTAACACCGACGAGTTTTTCCGCTTTACTGGTGTCGATTTTTAAAATTTTTGCATGCGGGAACGGGGAACGAAGAACTTTTCCGTACAACATATTGGGAAGGGTTATATCGAAAGTATATTTGCCGCTGCCGGTGATTTTCTCCGGGCCGTCAACATTATGTACTCTATGTCCGATAACCGAATACTTAGCCAACTTTGTCCTCCTTGTATTCACCCTTGGCTACATCCATAAGAGCACGAATGATACTATTGTAGCCGGTACAACGGCAGAGGTTGCCGTCAAGGGCTTCTTTAATTTCCATCTTGGTCGGGGTAGGATTATCGTTGAAGAGGGCTTTGGAAGACATCAGCATACCGGGGGTGCAGAAACCGCACTGGTAAGCGCCATGGTCGAGGAACGCTTTCTGAATCGGGTCCAGTTTGCCGTCTTTGGCCAGACCTTCAACGGTCGTTATTTCGCGTCCGTTAGCCTGGAGAGCAAGTACGGAACATGATTTAACCGCCAGCCCATCCATAATAACGGTACAGGCGCCGCACGAGCTGCTGTTGCAAGCTCTTTTAGTACCGGTTAAGCCTAGTTCATTTCTTATTACTTCCACCAGTAAAGTATTGGGCTTAACAAATAAATCATAAGGTTGGCCGTTAACCGTAAATTTTAATTCTTTCTTACTGCTCACGTCCGCTACGCCTCCTTCGCTCTGCTGTAGGCTTCAAGACCTACTTTCTTAACCATTGCTTTGACCAGCTCTATCCGGTATTCGGACGAGGCATTGATATCAGTTACCGGGCTTGATTCACCGGAAGCAATTTCACCGGCTTCCTTAAACAAAGCTTCGGTCAGTTTCTTGCCGCGTAAAAACTCTTCCGCTTTCACCGCTCGTATAGGCGTCGGTGCCGCAGCACCGAGAGCGATGCGTATGTCTTTACAGGTTCCGCCGGCATCTAAGGTAATAGATACGGCAGCACTGACCGTCGCCATTTCACTATCGATAATATTGAATTTGGAATAAGCGACGCCAGTCTTGGCGGGCGGTGCCGGAACTTCAATTTCAGTAATCATTTCGTTATGTTCCATCACGGTATCGAAGTAATCACGATAGAACTCTGCCATCGGGATGGCTCTCTCGCCTTTGACGCTGGCTACTTTTACGACTGCATCGAGAGCTAGAAAAATTGGAGCCGGGTCACCGGCCGGGTCGCCGTGAGCGATGTTCCCGCCGATAGTACCCCAGTTGCGTGTCTGCGGTGATGCCAGTCTCTTCTCCATTTCCGGTAAGACCTTAAGGGCACCCTTGAACGCTTTTGAATCCTCTATTGAACGGTGTGTAGTTGTTGCCCCAATTCTGACCGTGCCGTTCTTTTCGACCTTGATGTAATCCAATTCGGTCAGGCCTTTAATGTCAATCATATACTCCGGGGCTACGATTCCCTGCTTCATGATGATGAGTAATGATTGTCCCCCGCAGATTATCTTGCTGTCTTCATATTTATCCAGCAAGGGTAGGGCTTCGTCCAGTTTTTGCGGAGAAAGATACTCAAAATCTGTGATCATTCCGACCTCCCTTTTAAAATATTGACCTTACTTCGTTATTTGGTAAGGGTCTCTAACTTATTCTGCAGATTCTTGGTGAAATTCTGAACAACCTGTGTGGCTTTAGCTCTCATAATACGCTCGCCAAAGGTCGCCAGTTTGCCGACAATGTTGACCTGTGCCGCATAAGGCACATCGACTTGACCGTCACCCAGGTCCTTTAAGTCAACTACCAGTTCCATGGTAAAGGTACCTAACTTGCCCAGAGCCTCGCCCTTACCGACAGCCTTTACATGCGTGGGGGGAACAACCTCCGTTAATTCCACGGCGAACTGTAACTTGACTGAAATAGGGCCGACTGATTGTTTTACCAGACAGTTGTAGTGTTTGTCATCAACAGCCTCAATTTTTTCCGCACCGGGCATGCACGATGCCAGGACTCCCGGTTGTAGCAGTAAATCCCAGACCTGTTGAATCGGAGCTTTCAGAGTAAATTTGCCATCAACTAACATTTAAGCCTCCTTATAAGCTTTAATTAACGGGTTTTAGCCATGCGTTAAGTAATCACAGTTTTGGAGTTATGAACTAAGAGTTAGGTTAATTAACTGTCAGGTTCGGACTTGTTTTTATATCCCGAATTACCACCGGTTCTTAAACGCCTCGTTGCTAATTATATTATTCCTGAATCGATAGTGTCAAACGTTATGGTATGGTCAAGCATCTATTAAACAGTATTGTTCTGTATCTTCCTAGGCTACCCCTACCGACCCGCAAACCTCCTAATGAAATGTTTATTTACCAGTCAGTAACCTAATTCTAGGCGAATTACAGGTGCCTTGTCAAGCACAGGAAGTGTCTCCGGTTATTCCTCCCGGGAACTCCGCCATATTTTGCAGCGATGTTGGGAATAAGATATAATTAACACAGCACAAGCAAAAATTCAAAAGAGTGAATAATTATTATGGGAGGGACAATTTGAACGGACGTAAAGCGTGTATTATCGCGGCTGGGATTTCTAAGTTCGGCGTACGGCAAGCACATTTCGTCGACATGTTTCAGGAAGCGGCGAAGGTGTGTTTCGATGATATCCCAGCTTTGAAACCAAAAGATGTTGATGGTATTCTGGTGGCTACTTCGCTCGGGGGAAGAAACGCTACCCAGGTAAATGCTGCACCGGTGATTGCGGAACGGCTTGGAATCAAGCCGCGGTCTATGTGTACCCGGCTGGATACCCTTTGTGCCGGAGGTAGTTCCGGTATTATCCTGGCCAAAGGCCTGATAGAAAGCGGTATTGCTGATATCGTAATGGTTACAGGCGGAGAGAAACTGTATACACCCCAGAAATGGGAAGTATTTTACAGTGAAATAAACGTGGTTGACCATGACTGGGATGGGGCTCAGGGTCTGGGGCTGCCACCGCCGTTCTTTGCCATGCATGCCAAAGACCATATGAAGAGGTTCGGCACAACTAAAGAGCAACTTGCCGCGGTATCCGTAGCAAATTATAACTACGGAGCAGTCAATCCCACCGCTCAATATCAGAAAAAACTCACTCTGGAAGAAGCTATGGCAGCACCTTCCGTGGTTCCTCCGCTCACTCTTTATGATTGCTGTCCGATAACTGACGGTGCCGCCGCAGTTATTATCGCCAGTGAAGAAAAAGCGAAGGAATTTACCGACCGGCCGCTGGTTTATGTCCGCGGTACGGCTCAGGTTTCTCTTAACAGCGTTTCCGCTAATTGGCCGGGTGGAGATAACTTCTCCGATTGGCCTCACCTAAAATTAGCTGGTGAAAGAGCTTACCAAATGGCTAAGGTCAAACCCGAAGATATTAATGTCGCCCAGACTCATGATTGCTTTACCATCTCGGAAGTTATCGAAATGGAAGAGCTCGGCTTCTGTAAAAAGGGTGATGGCGGGCCATACGTCGCCTCAGGAGCGATTAATTTAGGCGGTAAGGTCCCGATTAACACCGATGGCGGTCTGCTTTCCTGCGGACATCCTTTCGGGGCTACCGGTATCCGCCAGGGGGCTGAAATTATGAAACAGCTTCAGGGCAGAGCCATCAACCAGGTCAAGGATGCGAGTGTCGGCCTGACCCACAATTTAAGTGGGGCATGTGCTGAGCATACTGTATTAATCTACGGTCTAGAACCGGTGAAATAAGGAGAGAGAGTAGAATGGCAAACGGAATACCGATTTTAGAAGGCAAGTACCCGGTTACTATGGATATCTGGCCGATGGAAGCCAAGGAATTTACCCGGATTTATCCGTTTTACGATAATCTTAAAGCGGGCAAATTTACTACCACTAAATGTAAGAAATGCGGTTATGTCGCTTTTCCGCCCCGGGTAATATGTCCCGAATGTTACTCCGACGAACTGGAGTACATCGACCTGCCTAAAGAAGGCAAGATAATGACTTTTTCCGAAGAGGTCAAGGGTGTCCCGCTCGGGTTTGAATCTCCCTTAATTCATGCCTGGATTAAATTCGAGGATAGCCCGGTTAAAAGGATTTTAAGCCGTATCGTCAATTGCCCGGCCGGTAAACTTAAAGATGGCGATACCGTACGTTTAAAGGTTTTCGAAGTTCCGTCCCACCCCATGGATGTTAAAAATGAAACAAAAATAGTGGAGCGTGTCTTCTTCGCCTTCGAACCGGTTGACTAGACCAACCATAATATAATTGTTCAATTAAAGAGTCCCGCTTAACACTAAGCGGGACTCTTCTTTTTGTGTAGGGTGGGTAGAGCGGAGCGTAACCCGCTAATAATTATCTCCGACCTCGTGAAAGGATATATTATATTTCTATCAATATCATAAACTTCGTGTACTATGTATTTTACTCTATTTTCACCAGAATACAAACGAATAATAGTTGACAACATTAGCGGATTTAATATATTATCAAAATACAACTGAATAAGAATAATAACTGAGAACGAGACTAGTAAGTCTGAAAGCGAAGCTCAGAGAGCCCGGTAAGGTGTGAGCGGGTGCTGGCGCAAGAGGCTGAATGGACTCGGGAGTTGCAAGCCGAAACCGTAAGGTCTAGGCTCTGCCGGAGAGAGCCCCGTTAGCAAAGCTCAGAGTATCGTACCGATGAAATCGGAACCGTACTTAAATGAGATGTCCCGTTTTTTATTTTCGGGATAATTAGGGTGGTACCGCGAATTGAACCTTTCGCCCCTTGGGCGAAAGGTTTTTTTATTTGGTTCGGGAGTTGGTCATGTATAGTTTAACTCTGGAAGAAGTAAGAAAATACGGAGAAAAAGGTGTTAGCGTGCCGGTCTACACGGAAATCGTGGCCGACTTGGATACGCCGGTATCGGTTTTTATGAAAATAAACCGTAACGGCAACTCTTTCCTATTGGAAAGCGTCGAGGGCGGTCAGTCGCTGGCTCGCTACAGCTTCATCGGTACCGACCCCTATAAAATCATCTCAACTTCGGGTAAAGAAAAAACCGACCCGCTGCCGCTGCTTGCCGCAGAACTGAAACAAAAGCAAGTATTACCGGTTAAAGACCTCCCCCGTTTCTACGGCGGTGCGGTAGGCTACCTTTCCTACGAATCCGTCACCCGTTTCGAGGATTTACCTTCTCCCGAACGCGACCCTCTTGCTTTACCGGAATCGATGTTCCTGTTTGTCGATACCATACTTATCTTCGACCACGTCACCCATAAAATTAAAATCGTCAGCCAGGTTCATCCGAACGGTGATATCGAGCAATCTTACCGTGAGGCCACTAACCGGATTGACGACCTGGCACGGCGGCTGAAACAACCTTTACCGGCGAGTCAGCCGCAAACCGGTAATCGCCCTCACTATAACCACGAATTATCCTTCGTCTCTAATTTCTCGAAAGAAAAATACGAAGAAAGCGTCCAAAAAATCAAGGAGTATATTGCGGCCGGGGAAGCTATCCAGGTGGTTCTAGCCCAGCGCCTGGCCAGCCCCATCCATACCACTCCCTTTGAAATCTACCGGGCATTGCGTACCATCAATCCTTCCCCTTACATGTTTTACTTCGATTTCAAGAGTTTCCAGATAATCGGGGCCTCACCGGAAATGCTCGTTAGAGTCGAGGACGGCATCGTAACGACCCGTCCGCTGGCCGGTACCCGTCCCCGGGGCAATACGCCGGAAGAAGATGCCCGCCTGGAAAAAGAGCTGCGTGCCGACGAAAAAGAGCGTGCCGAGCACATTATGCTGGTCGATTTGGGCCGTAACGACATCGGCCGGGTCAGCGAGCCCGGTACGGTTAAAGTCAGCGACCTCATGGAAGTAGAACGTTATTCCCATGTGATGCACCTGGTAACTAATGTAGAAGGCAAGTTGAGGCAAGACCTGTCCTCGTTCGATGCTTTACGAGCCTGTTTTCCCGCCGGAACGGTTTCCGGGGCGCCGAAAATCAGGGCGATGGAAATTATCGCCGAATTCGAACCGGAGAAAAGAGGCCCTTATGCCGGTGCCGCCGGTTACTTCTCCCATTCCGGCAATATGGATATGGCCATCTCCATCCGGACGATGGTAGTTAAAAATAAAACCGTTTACGTGCAGGCCGGCGGCGGCATCGTTTATGACAGCGTACCCGAGCTCGAATTCCGGGAGACACTGAATAAAGCCCGGTCTTCGTTACAGGCTATCGAACAGGCCGAAAACAGTCTGGCGGAGGGATAAGACGATGCTATTATTGTTGGATAATTACGATAGCTTTACTTATAACCTTTACCAGTATTTATGCGAACTGGGCGAGGAGGTCACTGTCGTCCGCAACGATAAAATAACCATTCCGGAAATCGAACGGTTGAAACCGTCCCGTATTGTTATCTCTCCGGGACCTTCGACTCCCCAACATGCCGGTATTTCGATCGAGGTAATCAAACATTTCGGCTCCCTGATACCAGTACTCGGCGTGTGCCTGGGACATGAGTGTATCGGGGCGGGTTACGGAGGTATCGTCTCAAAGGCGGAAAGGATAATGCACGGCAAAGCATCGTTGATTCACCATAACAATAAGGGGATATTTGCCGGACTGCCGGTACCGTTTTCGGCGATTCGTTACCACTCGCTCGCCGTGCAGCGGGATACTCTGCCGGACTGTTTGGAAGTGACTGCATGGACGGAAGACGGCACGATTATGGGTTTACGGCATAAGTGGTTTCCGATAGAAGGCATCCAGTTCCACCCGGAATCGTTTATGACGCAATACGGCAAAGAAATACTAAAGAATTTCCTTCAGGTAAGGAGCCTTAATTATGATTAAAGAAGCTATTCAAACACTGGTATCAGGCCAATCTTTAACCCGGGCTGAGGCAGCGGCAGTGATGGACGAAATAATGGAAGGTAAAGCCACGCCGTCCCAGCTCGGCGGTTTTCTCGTGGCGATGAGAATGAAAGGGGAAACTGCGGAAGAAATCGCCGGTATGATTACCGTAATGCGGGCTAAAGCATTACGTGTCAATACCGCCGGGCCTTTACTGGATATCGTCGGTACCGGCGGCGATGGCACCGGTACGTTTAACATTTCTACCGCAGCTGCTTTCGTGGCCGCCGGTGCGGGATTAAAAATAGCCAAACACGGCAACCGTGCCGCCAGCAGCCGGTGCGGCAGCGCCGATGTTCTGGAGACACTGGGCATTAAAATTGAACTGACTCCCATACAGGTACAACAATGCATTGAGCAGGTGGGTATCGGTTTTATGTTTGCCCAGGCCTTCCATCCGGCGATGAAACACGTTGGTCCTACCCGCCGGGAACTGGCCATCCGGACATTTTTCAATTTTCTCGGCCCCTTGTCCAATCCTGCCGGCGCGGAGTATCTGGTTATCGGCATACCGGATAAAAAGACCGGGGAAATGCTGGCCGGTGTGCTAGCTCGTTTAAGCACGAAACACGCTCTCGTCGTCCACGGGGCCGGCGGTATGGATGAAATTTCCATCACCGGCGATTCGATAATTTGGGAGGTAAAAAATACGGAAGTTCTGCCGCCTTATCATATAAATCCGGTAGATTTCGGTATGAATATAGCGCAACCGGAAGAAATCCGGGGCAGTGCTCCATCCGAAAATGCCCGGATTATCCGGGCGATATTCAACGGTGAAAAATCGCCCCGGAGGGATATTGTTATTCTCAACGCTGCTGCCGGACTGCTTGCGGCAGAACGGGTAAAGACTTTTCAGGATGGAACGGAGCTTGCCGGTAAGGTAATCGACGACGGGAGAGCTTTCGCCAAACTGGAACAACTGGCTGGCTTTACCCAACAATTGGAAAGAAACGTAAAATGATTTTGGATGAAATAGTCGCCGATTGCCGGAAGGACTTAACCTTCAGACAGAATAACGTCTCGTTAGCCGAGATGCAAAAACTGGCGCCGGCACAACCGGGGCCGTTGGATTTTAAGGCTGCCTTGCAATCCGAAAAAGGAATCCGGTTGATTGCCGAAGTGAAAAAAGCCTCTCCGTCGAAAGGCATCATCCGTCCGGATTTCGACCCGGTGGAAATTGCTGAAACTTATGCAATAAACGGTGCGGCAGCGATTTCCGTCCTTACCGAACCTAAATATTTTATGGGTAATATCGCCTATCTGAAAAAGATTAAGGACGCCCTGGGGAATCGCCGTTTACCCTTATTACGCAAAGATTTTATTTTCGATAACTACCAGATATACGAAGCACGGGCTTTCGGGGCGGATGCCTTACTGCTTATCGCGGCCATTCTTACCCCGGACAAGCTGAAGGCTTTGCTGGATTTAAGCACAAGTTTAGGAATGGCCTGCCTGGTGGAAGTGCATAACGAAAAAGAGGTTGAAACCGCTTTAAGCGGCGGTGCGGAAATAATCGGTATCAATAACCGTGATTTGCAGACTTTTAAAACCGATATCATGACGACCGAACGTTTGCGTCCCTTAGTTCCGCCGGGAAAAATAGTGGTCAGTGAGAGCGGTATAAAAACCCGGACGGATATCCTAAAGCTGGAAAAACTGGGTGTGAACGCCGTCTTAATCGGAGAGGCTTTTATGGCGGAGCGGGATATCGCAGGAAAAATGAGAGAGTTATTATGACCAGAGTGAAGATTTGCGGCATATTCGAAAAAGAACATGCTCTGGTGGCGGCCAAGGCCGGGGCGGATTACGTGGGCTTTATTTTCGCCTCCAGCCCGCGGCAAATCACGCTGGAAAAAGCCGCCGGAAACATTTCAGCCATGCAACGGCTCGCTAAGCCGCCGCTAACCGTGGGTGTTTTCGTTAATGAAAAGCCGGATGAAGTTAACCGGATTGCCGGGTACTGCCGTCTGGATTTAGTGCAATTAAGCGGTATTGAAGACCCTGACTATTGCTCTGAGATTAAGCGGCCTTTGATTAAAGTCATCCACGTATCTCCGGATAAAACACCGGAATCAATTAACAGCGAAATGGAGAGTTATCTCAGCAAGCTGGATGCCGGGAAACTGACGTTCCTGCTGGATACGCACGCCAAGACGACTTACGGCGGTACGGGTAAAATATTTAATTGGGATATTATAAAACACCTCCCAGCCGGGATTCCGGTCTTTATCGCCGGAGGCCTGACACAAGCTAATGTTGGTGAATTAGTACAGAAATACCGGCCATGGGGAGTCGATGTATCGAGCGGTGTGGAAACCAACGGTAAAAAAGATGCTCAAAAAATCAAGGCTTTTATAAAAGCGGTCAAAAGGTAAGGTAAAAATATGCTGGTAATAATGAAAAGCGATGCTACTGAAGAAGAGGTTAACGAGGTGATTCACGAAATCGAACATCTGGGTTTCCGGGGTATTCCGATTCCCGGCGCACAGCGTACGGCTGTCTGTATCGTGGGGAATAACGGACAAGTCGATGATTATCACATACTCAGCATGCCCGGGGTTAAAGAGACCATCCGCGTTACGAAACCGTATAAACTGGTCGGACGGGAAACTCATCCCCAACCCAGCCTGATAACCGTAGGGAACGTAACGTTCGGGGGTAAAAAACCGGTTATTATGGCCGGACCCTGTGCCATCGAAAGCGAGACTCAGTCACTTACCATCGCAGGGATAGTGAAGCAAGCCGGGGCTCAGGTTTTCCGCGGGGGTGCTTTTAAGCCGCGGACTTCACCTTATAGTTTTCAGGGACTTGGAGAAGACGGATTGAAAATCCTCCGTAAAGTGCGTGAAGAGACCGGCCTGATGGTCATCACCGAAGCCACGGATACCGGGAATATTGAACTCGTCGAACATTATGCCGATATTATACAAATCGGTGCCCGGAATATGCAGAATTACTCACTACTCCGCCGGGCCGGCCAGACCACCAAACCCATCCTGCTCAAGCGTGGTTTTGCTGCTACCATCGAGGAATTATTGATGTCGGCGGAATATATAATGTCCGAAGGTAACAGTAATGTCATTCTTTGCGAGCGCGGCATCCGCACTTTTGCCGATAACACGCGTAATACGCTAGATTTGAGTGCCATACTTACGATAAAAGAACTCAGTCATTTACCGGTGGTCGTTGACCCCAGCCACGCCGCCGGAAAACGCGACTATGTCATTCCTTTATCCAGAGGGGCAATTGCCGTCGGTGCTGCCGGTATTCTGGTCGAAGTCCACAACAACCCGACTAAGGCATTATCCGACGGTATGCAATCGCTGTATCCCGAGCAGTTCGTAACTTTAGTAAAAGATATCGAAGACCTTGCCGGCTTGTCCGCAAAGAGAGGAGGAGAGTAAAAGTGTTACCTGATACCAGAGGCTATTTTGGAGCTTTCGGCGGGCGGTTCGTTCCGGAGACCCTGGTGCCCGCTCTGGACGAACTGGAGGCCGCCTATGAAAATATTAAAACCGATGCAGAGTTCTGGGCAGAATTCGAGCGGTTATCCCGAGATTATTCCGGACGGCCGACTGCCCTTTATCACGCGGAAAACCTTAGCCGTCATTACGGTGCAGCCCAAATATACCTGAAACGGGAAGACCTTGCTCATACCGGAGCTCATAAGATTAATAATGCCCTGGGGCAGGGCTTACTCGCCCGGAAACTGGGAAAACAACGCATCATTGCGGAAACCGGTGCCGGCCAGCACGGCGTGGCCACCGCAGCAGTCTGCGCTATGCTCGGGCTGAAATGTGTCGTTTATATGGGTGAAGAAGATATACACCGCCAGGCCCCCAATGTATCCCGTATGAAATTAATGGGGGCAGAAGTAATTCCGGTTACGAGCGGGAGTAAGACGCTCAAAGATGCCATCAACGAGGCTATCCGCGACTGGGTGACCAATGTAAAAGATACCCACTATATGCTCGGCTCAGTAGTGGGCCCCCATCCCTACCCCATAATAGTGAGAGATTTCCAGTCGGTAATCGGCAAGGAAACGAAACAACAGACAATGGCACAATTGGGCCGCCTGCCTGATTATGTAGTTGCCTGTGTCGGCGGCGGCAGCAACTCAATCGGGATTTTCCATGAATTTCTGGATGATAAAGCTGTCCAACTCGTTGGTGTCGAAGCGGAGGGTAAAGGTCTTGAGACCGGAAAACACGCAGCAACCCTGGCCGCCGGAACCGTGGGAGTGCTGCATGGTGCGAAATCCTATGTTTTACAGGATAGCCACGGGCAAATCAAGGAAACCCACAGTGTCTCCGCGGGACTCGACTATCCCGGCGTAGGTCCGGAGCACAGCTCCTTGAAAGATACCGGCCGGGTGACCTACGTCACAGTTACAGATGAAGAAGCCCTGGCCGCTTTCCGTGCCTTATGCCGGATGGAAGGCATCATACCCGCTCTGGAATCGGCTCATGCCCTGGCTTATGCCCTGAAACTGGTCCAGACGCTTCCGGCAAATCGAATCGTCGTGGTTAATTTATCCGGCCGGGGCGATAAAGACCTGGATACGGTAATTAACATTCTGGGGGACTTATGAATAATCTTGCTCTAAATACATTACAACACAAAGCCTTGGTAGCTTACGTAACTGTCGGCTATCCTTCCGTCGAAGCTACTTTTAAGGTTGTCCCTTTATTAGCCGAAAACGGCTGCGATTTAATTGAAATGGGGATTCCTTTTTCCGACCCTCTGGCCGACGGGCCGGTAATTCAAAATGCCAGCTACCATGCCCTTCAAAAAGGCATTACCCCGCAAAAGTGCCTGGATATTGCCGCACAACTTAGTTCGAGAGTGAAAATCCCCCTGACTTTTATGACCTATATCAATCCGGTTTTAAGTTATGGATTGGATAAGTTCTGCCTTGCCTGTGCGGCATCCGGTATCAAAGGATTGATTATACCCGATTTACCGCCGGAAGAAGGCCTGGAACTGGAAGAAATTACCCGGCGAAACGGTATCGACCTGGTTTACCTGCTCAGTCCTGCCAGCACCGAACAACGCATAAAGCTTGTTTCAGAGAGGTCACGGGGATTCGTCTACCTAGTCTCGGTAACCGGTGTCACCGGTGCCCGCAAAGAACTGCCGCCCGAGTTGAACCAGTTCGTCGCTAAGGTTAAGCAAGCCGCCCGGATTCCCGTCTTGGTTGGTTTCGGTATATCAAGCGCCGCACTGGCTAAACAGGCTACGGAAATCGCTGATGGTGTTATCGTCGGCAGCCGTATTATCCAATTAATGGAGTCCGATAATTCGCTGGATTCGGTTGGTAAGTTTATCCGGGAACTCAGGACGGCACTCGACAGCAGATAATAAAGGACATTTCGCTGTTTAGTTACTTGTTGTCTTATCCTCACCTTGTTGAGTCGGGGAAGATTCCGATACCGTTTCTCGAGGTAAAACATCACGTATAGATGCAGCCTCTTGAGTCCCCAGCTTCTTAGCGGCTTCCAGGACTCCCTGGGCGGCTTGCTGGGCCGCAACGTCCTCATTCAAATTCAGGGTGTGTGCAATATTCTTGGCTCCGGCAATAGCCTCTTTAGCCGCTTGCTGTAAGTTCTTACCTATGTCATTGGCGCCTTCCACAATTCCGAAGGCGGCAAGGCGAATGGCATCGTAAGGATTCACGTTGGCTTTATCTAGGGCCTTTACAATACCGACCATTGCAGGGCCTGCTACCTGTTTGATATCTGCCGTCGTTTCGTTAACGGCATGAACAGCACCTCTCGCCGTATACCGGGCAACTTCAGCATTATACTCCGGTGGGGTAACTCCCGTTTTCCATAATTGGATTAATTCATTTTGAAGTGAACGGGCGATTTTAACTGCCGTCCTGCCGCTACGCAGCGCTGCAATGGTTATAGCCTTGGCAGTATCTGCTAGCTGATATTCAGTGACTCCAATGGCGACATCGAGACCCGGTACCCGATAAAGAAAGCTTCTAGGAAACATATTGATAAAACTGGCATCCGGCAGCGGACTTACCGATTGTATGGCTGAGCGTGCCTGTTTTCTCAGTTCATCAAGGATTACTTCCCGTCCCGCCTCTCCTTCTTCACGGAGACCCGCTAAAATATTCAATGTTATCAGGCCGATTATGAATGTAATAACGAAAAGAAAATCAAGACCTGTTATGTTTAACACTCCCAGGCTTAATGTTAGATTGGGATCGATCCAGGTTAAATCGAGTGCCAGCGTCCGCCCTGCGAATAAATAAGCCAGAAAACCACCGAATATTGGTCCGAGACCGGCTCCCAGATTGGTAGCTAAAGATGCTCCGGTAAGATAGGAGACCGATTGTGCTTGGGGAGCTAGCTTATATCCTATCGTACCTATTGTGAGAGTTACTCCGGCAGCAGCAATACCGGCGAAAATGTGCACAGCAATCAATAAGGGAATTGTCAGAAAGTATCTGTCCGGCATAGCAATAAAAGCCCATGTCAGTATAACCACTAAATATAATGATGCACATATAGACAAAACAGACTTATTGCTGAAGCGGTCGGCAAACGCTCCCCAGACCCTTAGAAATAATATATTAAAGAGCTGGCTTAATACACTGAATCCGATTACTACGGGTAAGGGTAACCCGATTCGTTGAAGCATATATACCGCAAAGAAGGGAACCGCCATATTCAAGGCAAAGTTCAAGGAAAACAGGAATTTCATCAATTGCCTAAAATTCCGGTCTCGGAACGGCAGAGTGATTATTTCCCATAGCGAAATTCTCACTTCAGGAGGTTTTCGCATTAGAGGTTCCGGCATAAGAGTCATCAATATCGGGCTCACCATTCCGAGAAAGAGTGCCCCGAAAACCAGAGCGTAGGTGTAACCTAGAATGGAATTACTCTGGGATACCTGTCCGTTCCAGTAATCTACAAAGAAGGCAGCCCCGACACCAAAAACTGCGGCAGCTATGGTTGAATAGGCCAACCGCCTGGAGAAAAAACGCCCCAGAATATTTTGTGGTACGAGGTCACGAATCCAGCTATTCCAACTGCAGTTGGTTATCGCCAAAAATACACTGCGGATTGCCATTAATACCAGAAGAGCTGAAATAGCCTTAGCTCCGGGGGTTTCAATGAATACCGGAATGAGCGCCATAGGGAACCATAATAGTTGTGCCAAGAACCAGGTAAACACGGCAATAGCCTTACGCCACCGAAGTTTTTCCACGAGTAAGATAGTTGGTAACTGTATCAACTGCATGATAAACGGGATAGCGGCTAAAATACCGATTTGGAAGTTGTTGGCTCCCAAGGCAAGAGCAAAGGCTGCCAGGATCCCGCTGGTAGTAATACTCGTAAAGCCGAGTGAGGTCATACCCTCCAGGGCCATTATGCGAAGTCCGTGCGCTGTTTCTTCTTCCGTAAGGCTCGGTTTTGGCTTAAAAATATTCATAATCTTTAAATATTAACTGTATCGGCTTCTTTTCCAATTTTAACAGACAGCACAATACCTCTCAATGGAATATATAAATATATTTTAAAGATTATGAATGGGAATAAAAATTTTTCTATACGAGGACTGTCTAATACCTCGACGCCTGCGTCGAGGTATTAGAATATCGAGACCTCTGGGATAGAAAACGAAGCGAGCGTCGGGGAATTAAACTCTTATAAGGATTAAATACAAAGTAGATACGCACGGAGAAGCTCGTGCGTATCTAGTTAAAAGGTAAGTAAAGGAAACGCTCTATTGTATGGAAAGCTACTCTCTCATCAAGAAGTTCAATGAGCGTATTCTTGGCAATTACCTGGATAAATTCACCCGCATTTCTAGCATGACATCTTAAAGATGACTTATCCTCCGCAGCCTGTCCCGCGTGAAGATTTAGAACTGGTTACGTATTGTTTTACCCTGGCTTCGCTAGCTTTAGTAATTGCGGCAACGGCTTCCGGTGAATTGTCATTAGCCTTAGACAGAGCCGCCGGTATCAATGCCTGCACTAAATCCTTCTGGAGTTCTACGGCGTCAAGGTTTGTCCTGACGGCCATCATCTGGTCACCCACATAATCGAAAGAAAATACCGACTCAACAATTTCCATAG
>JAFGLR010000060.1 GCA_016927955.1 Dehalococcoidales bacterium | reverse complement strand
GAATTAGGAAACCGCTGCTCTATCCTCTGAGCTACTGGGGCACGCTCAATTATTTTACCAGTTAATTGTCTTTGGGGGCAATCGGGGGCGTTATAGAAAAAAGCCCCGATTTAATCGGGGCTTTTTTCTAAATCAGGTTGAATTGTTCTTTCTATTTATTTTCTTTAATACCGGCTATTTTTTTAGCATAACCCTTCATTGCTTCGAGGTTGGTATTGCGAAGAATAGTCATCCGGTGTGTTTCCGGCGAGCCGGCACCGTGGATGTTGGAAACAATGTCACGGCTTTCGAAGGCCAGCTTTTCAATCAAGCGGAAGATGCGCATACGGTCCGCGGTGGAGACACCATCGATACCCTTGAGGTATTTGGTCAGTAACGGACCGATTTCCGGGTTGGCGAAATCTTTATCGGAAGGTAAGTCAGTAGTCATACCTCCGGCGATTTCTATCATCATGCGGATTACCTCTGCCAGGTCCTTGCCCTCGAAAAGTTTGGATGTATTGGAGAGGACGGGGTCGACGGTATAGATACCGGAAGGTGTTTCAGTCGATTCGACAGAAGCGGCAATGGAACAGCCGTAAATTGCCTGTACGATTTTTTGCATCTCGGCATATTTGTTTTGAATATGAGAAGTTTTAGGTAGGCCGTTATAATCTGCCGCAGTGGCGGCCGCCCCGATTAGAACATCTCCTACACCGCATTTGCATCCACCGTGAGAATGGCGATGGTAGTTACCGAAATTACGTACCATCTCGCCGGCATATTCGTATTCACCGCAGAGAAAGACTCTTTCCCAGGGTACAAACACGTCTTTAAAAATAAGTATCGGAGCAAACTTACTGAACTCGGCGTTACCCATGTCACAACCATCGATTGCCCGTGACTCGAGAGTGCCCCGGCCGTAAACGTGAATTAAACCTTCAGCGTCAACAGGGACAGCGAAACAAACGGCATAGTCCGCATCTTCTTTTCGCATCTCGCGGGTTGGTATAATCAAACCCCAATTAGCACAGGTCGAGCCGGTTTGGTGGATTTTAGCGCCTCTGACAACGATACCATCATTATTTTTATCGACGACATGTAAATACATATCCGGGTCAGACTGCTGAGACGGGCGCAGGGCACGGTCGCCTTTTACATCGGTAACACCGCTGAAAAGAGCGAGGTCTTTTTCCTGAATCATTTTTACAAAGTTGATGAATTTCGGCCAATATTGTGTGCCGTGTTTCTGGTCGCAATTATAAATTTCAATGCCGGCAGAATTTATGGCGTCCATACCGGTACAGCGACTGTAGCAGCCGCCAATATTATGAGATAAAAATTTAAGCATCCTGACTTTGGTAAGTAAATCATCCGGGCTTTTGTAAAATTTTGCGAACCGGCTGACCTTTTCGGGAATCAGCTCGGAATCGGTAACCAGCAATTTGGACCCTTCGGGGTCGTTTTCCATCTCATAGGTCTTAGCGATGGCTGCTACCATGTGTTTAATCAGCGGGTGTTCGTGAGCATTCTCGACTTTATCTCCGGTAATATAGACAGTGGGATGTTGTTTGCTTAATGATTTGTAATATTCCTCAACTGTTCTAAGTGCCATAATGTCTCCTCCCCTTTAAAAGCAATGTAAACATTTTATCATCTACAAAGACCGACTGTAAAATAATTACGAATATTTGTTCCGTAATTTATTACTTTTCATTGCAAATTATATTTGACCTTTTATTATTATTTACGATAAGCTATACCCTATGAGATTATATGAATTTGAAGGCTGTAAACTATTTCAAAATGAGGGAATTCCCGTCCCTAAATACGCGCTGGCGACCAGTCCGCAAGAAGCACGGGCGAAGGCTGGTGAAATCGGTTTCCCTGTAGTCGTAAAAGCCCAGGTTCTTTCGGGAGGACGTTATTTGGCGGGAGGGGTACATAGTGCCGATACCCCGGAAGAAGTTGAAACTGTTGCCCGCCGTATTTTTGAGAAACCGATGTTGGGTTTTAAAGTACAGCAGGTTATGGTTAGCCAGAAAATAGATATTATCCGCGAGTATTATCTCGGTATCAGCCTAGATGATTATCACGGGAGACCGATGGCTATACTCAGCGTTGAAGGTGGGGTTTCTGTTAATCGTTTAGTGCAGGAACGACCGGAATCAGTAGTAACCAAATCGTTATCTATTGCGATGGGACTGGATTCGGATGATGCCAGGCAAATGTGTCGTCAGGTTGGGCTGCGCGGTGAGGATGCGGTGCAGGTCGCTAACCTACTCAGCGCATTATATCGTGTATTCCGTAAAAATGATGCACTTGTCGCCGAAATTAATCCTCTGGTTAAAGCTAAGGACGGTACGTTCTTCGCCATTGATTCCAAAGTAGAGATGGATGATGCCGGTATTTTCCGGCATCAAGAGTTGGGTTTTACCAGAGAAGGTCATATGGTCAATGAGTTAGAGCGCAAAGGCCGGGCTATCGGGGTTAGTTACGTTGAGATGGATGGTGATATCGCCATTATCGCCAGTGGGGCCGGACTCGGTATGGCCAGTATTGATGTTATAGCTAAAACAATGAAACCGGCCAACTTCCTGGAGACCGGCGGCGGTATTTCTGAAGATTTGCTTTATAAAGCGACCGACTTGGTTCTATCAAAGCCGGGAATCCGGGCACTTTATATAAGTGTCTATGGCGGTATTAATCCGATACACGAAGGGGCGAAAGGCGTCGTCCGTTATTTAAAGGAAAAGAATATAAAAATACCGGTGGTAGCAAAAGCGCTGGGCAACCGTCAAGAAGAGACATGGGAAATCCTCAGGTCCGGAGGTGTGAATGTCGTAACTGAGGTTTCCACCGAAGCTGCCGTAGCTGAACTGTCTCGCATGCTGGAGGGAAAATAATGAGCATCCTGTTGAATAAAAATACCAGAGTAATGGTTCAGGGTATCACCGGTAAAGTTGGACGAGCTCAGACTAAATGGATGCTGGACTATGGGACTAATATTGTTGCTGGCGTAACGCCCGGTAAAGGTGGCGAAATTGTCGAAGGCGTACCGGTTTACGACACAGTAGCCGAAGCTGTCGCGAGACAGGATGTTGAAGCCTCGGTATTTTTTGTACCGCCGGGTGGAATAAAAGATGCGGCAATTCAAAATATCGATGCCGGTATTAAATTACTGGTAGTCGTTACCGAGCATACTCCGGTGCATGATGTGATGGAGATTAAAGAGTACGCCAGCGACCAAGATGTCGTGATTATCGGACCGACCACACCCGGTATTATTACGGTAGGCGAAGCTAAAATGGGTATTATGCCGGCAAATATGTTTACCCCGGGACGGATTGGCATCATTTCCCGAAGCGGTACTTTATCCTATGAAGTGAGCGTGAATTTATCGAAGGCCGGATTAGGACAGAGTACAGTGATCGGTATCGGTGCCGACCCGGTGGTCTTTACTAATTTACCCGAACTGATTCATCTTTTCGAGGAAGACGATGGTACTGACATAATCGTAATCATCGGTGAAGTCGGTGGTATCCAGGAAGAAAAGGCGGCAGAATATATCGACCGTTGGGTGACTAAACCGGTAGTGGCCTATCTCGCCGGATATAATGTACCGCAGGGCAAGCGTATGGGGCACGCCGGAGCGATTATGCACGGTGACGGTCGCGGTACACCCCAGAGTAAAGTGGCTGCCTTAAAAGCTGCCGGGGTGGATATTGCTGAATTTCCGGCCGGTGTTGTGGATTCAGTTTTAAAACATCTGAACTCAAACTAATTCATCACGCGGTAATTTAACCTGACCGGAAATCAGGCATTTCTATGTAGCTATTTTCGGTCAGGAACGTTTTCATCCGAAGTAAAATATAATCTGTCCGGCTTGTGATTTCATGCTATATAATAAGCGTTAAATAACGAGCTTTTTAAATACTATTAATTATTTGATGCCGGGAGGCTTTTCAGATGAAACGCTGCCTTTTAATTATCTCTTTGGTAATACTGGTTGTATGTTTCACAGGTTGTAACTCGAGAAGTGTATTAACCGAAACTGAGGCGACTTCAACACCAGTAACAGCAGTTTCTGAAATTGTAGTACCTGCCGGTGTTGCCGCTCTGGAAGATTTACTGGAGGATATTTACGAAGTAGTTAATCCTTCGGTGGTTAATATTGAAGTACTACAAGATATATCCGGCATATTTCCTTTTTCTGAAGACGAAACACCGCAATTTGTAGCCAGTCTCGGGTCAGGATTTGTCTGGGATACTCAGGGACATATCGTTACCAACAACCATGTTGTTGAGAATGCCGACCGTATAACGGTTACTTTTTATGATGGAACTATCATAGAAGCTACTTTAGTAGGTGCCGACCCGGATAGTGATTTAGCAGTGATAAAAGTTGAAAACCCGGCTGTTGAATTACGACCGGTTACTATGGGAGATTCCAAACAGATAAAGGTGGGGCAGTTAGCAGTAGCTATAGGTAATCCCTTCGGATATCAAAATACAATGACGGTGGGTTTTATCAGCGGATTAGGTCGTCTTATTCCGGCCACGGAAAACTTCATCGGGGCGAACTATAATATCCCTGACATAATACAAACTGATACCTCGATTAACCCGGGTAATTCCGGTGGCGTGCTACTCAATGACGGAGGCGAAGTAATCGGTGTTACGACGGCGATTGCTTCTGGTTCCGGTTCGTCATCCGGAGTTGGTTTTGCGATTCCCTCGGTCATTGTGCAGCAGGTGGTCCCTTCGCTAATTAGTACCGGGCAATATCAACACGCCTGGCTAGGTATCAGTATACGTTCCTTGAATCCCGATTTGGCCGTGGCAATGGGTTTGGATGCCAACCAGCGCGGTGCTTTGGTAGTGACTATTATGCCGGACAGTCCGGCAGAGGCAGCCGGTTTGCAGCCGGGCGAAGAGATGGTAACCATAAACGGTACGGAACATACGGTAGGCGGGGACGTTATTATTGCTTATGACGGGCAGGTTGTAAAAAGTTCCGACGGTTTAATAACATTGCTGGAGCGGTATGGTACTGTAGGGCAAACGGTGATGCTGACTGTTTTGCGAGATGGGCAGGAAATTGAGGTACCGATAACACTGGGAGCCAGACCGACATCATAAATATCGGCTAGAATCCAAACCTTGATAATTGAGCCGTAATGCTTTCTTTAGAATAGCCTGAGCGTGCCTGGAATTTCTTGCGCAGATTATCGGTATTTTTAAAGATAACCTTGAGCGGTTTATGGAGCAATCCGGTATTTTCCCCGTCATTATTTCTGTTACGTCCGTTGTGCTCTCCGATAATTAACTGATCATTTTAGGCTCAATAGTTATCGTAATCGTCAGTCTCCTTACTTCGGGTAACTTTAATTACACTCAGGATAAAAATAAATCCCCTCGATGATACTTATAAATTGAGGGGACTATTATTGCCTGGTTTACGGATAATTTAATGGTTACTTGACCAGGCGGTGTTTTACCGCCAGAGCTACGGCTTCTGTCCGGCTGGTAACGCCTAGCTTGGATAAAACATTGCTGACATGAAATTTCACCGTGGATTGGCTGACAAAAAGACGCTCGGCGATATTGTTATTGGACAGACCTTCAACCATCAAAGCTAGGATTTCGCGTTCCCGGTCGGTCATATCCTGTCCGGGTTGGGCAGGCTCATTCATTTTTTGGATTAAGACCTGAGCGGCTTCTGGTGATAGACTGGACTGACCGGAAGCTGCCTTCCGAATAGCGTTAACTAGTTCTTCGGCGGAGACGTTTTTCAGCAAGTAGCTTATTGCCCCAGCTTTTAAGGCACCCTCAACGTACTCTTTTTCTTTAAAGCTTGTCAGAACGATTATTTGGATTTTCGGCCAGCGTTCCTTAATGGCTATTGTTGCAGCAACACCGTCCATTTTCGGCATCAGCAAATCCATAAGAATGACGTCCGGCTGGGTGCGTTCACAAAATCGCACTGCCTCTTCGCCGTCAGAGGCTTCCCCGATTAATTTCAAATCGTCCGATATCGCCAGTACTGCCCCCAGACCGCTGCGGACGACAGTATGGTCGTCAACCAGCAATACTTTTATCTCTTCTGTTTCTGCCATTGTCAGGCCTCCTTGGTTTCGTTTTGCCAGATAACCGATACTTTAGTGCCCCGATTTATGATGCTTTCGATATTTAGTTTCGCTTGGATATTTTTAGCCCGTTCCTGCATAATTCCCAGACCGAAGCTTTCCAGAGATATCTTGTCGGTATTAAAGCCCTGCCCGTTATCTTCGATTTGTAAGGAAACGGTATCATGCTGGCAACGTAATTTAACTTGAGCGCAGGTGGCTCCGGAGTGTTTACCGATATTGTTTAACGCCTCCTGAGCAATACGGTAGAGAGAAATTTTTACGTCAGCCGTCAGGTTACAGTCCCCATCGGCTTCCAGAGATATAGGGATACGCGTCTGGCCGGTAATAGATTCCGAAAGATGTTTAAGCAGGTCGGGGAGTTCCGCGTCAGCTAAAGCAGCCGGTCTCAGTTCGAAGAGTAAAGTACGCATTTCCGCAAGAGCACCCCGGGTTAATTGCCGGACCTCTTCAAGGCGTTTAAGTCCTTCTTCTTTGTTCCGTTCCCATAACTTGGGAATCACTTCCGCAATGAGGCTGGCGGAAAATAAAGTCTGGCTGACGGCATCGTGTAAATCACGGGCCAACCGGGCACGTTCCGCGGTTGCCGCCTCGTTACGGGCTTGTTCGGCGAGAACGGACTCGGCACGCTTCTGTTCGGTGCGGTCGATGCCGATACACAAAATATGGCTCAAGAAATGGTTTTTGTCGTAGATACCTCTATTGGTCCAGGCAATCCAGACTCTCTCGCCGTTACGCCGTATATTTTCATTTTCACTGTTATAATACTTTTCCGGGTTTATGGTTATGTCCGTAATGAATTCTCTTAAATCATTACCGGCGGTATCTATTTCCGGGACGATAGTACCGACTACGTTACGTCCGAGTATTTCATCTTCTTTGTAGCCGAAGAATTGCTGAGCGAAAGGGTTAAAGTATATGATGTTACCGGCGGTATCCATTTCTAAAATAATACTGTTGGCATTCTCGACAAGGTCGCGGTATTTAGCTTCGCTCTGGCGTAGTTTTTCTTCGATTTCATTCCGCCGGTTGATTTCGGCATGTAGTAAAATATTAGTATTGCTTAAATCTTCCGTCCGCTGCTGCACACGGATTTCCAGTTCATCGCGGGCCTGCTGTATTTCCCGGGCTGCTTTTTTACGCTCGGTGATATTGTGAACGATAACCATGAGTATCGGGCTTTCTTCGATATCGATCCGGTTAACGGAAATTTCAGCATCAAAAGGCGTTCCATCGAATTTCAAATGTTGCCATTCGAAGAACTGTGGCGTACCTTTATTAGCGGCGGTGATGATTTTAGCACCTTTCCCCTGAGAATCCAGCCCGTCAGGTTGTTTTGGCGGGGAGAACTCACAAGGAGTATGTCCGATGAGGTGTAAACGGGAGCAGCCGAATAAACTTTCTGCTCTGGCATTACAATCGGTGAACTGTATGCCTTTAATAAGAAGAATAGCGTCCATGGCATTAGCGAAGAGCGAGCGGTATCTCTTTTCGGAACTGGTCAAATGACGTTCCGCGTCCTGTAAACGGTCAATCATCTGAGCGAAAGAACGACTCATCCGGCCCACTTCGTCGGGTGATTGCACCAGGGCGGTTTCAGTCAGGTTACCGGTAGATGCAATTTGCTGGGCGGTTTCGGTAAGTTTAACCAGTGGTTTAGTAAAACGCCGGACCATATAGACAATACTGACAGTACCGGCAATAGCTAATAACAACATAATGCCGATGCTGATTAATCCGGTGCGGCTGGCAGTAGCATAGGCTTCCGCTCTGTCCTGCTGTACAATCGTACCCCAGCCTAGCTGGCTGCCAACCGGACTGTAGGCGGCCAGCACCTCTATATTTTGGTAGGGTTCGATATATTCATCATAACCTTCATATCCGTCTAATAAAGGTTCGAGAACTGTTGCCAGTTGACGGCCGATATAAGCCTTGTCGGGATGGGCAATAATGATACCATTACGTGAAACCAGATAAGCGAATCCGGTTTGGCCTATGGATATCTGGTCGAGACTCTGCCAGATTTCAGTAAGGTCAATTTCAAAAACGGCGACTCTCGCAATACTTTCAGCGAAGTCTACCGGCAGGCCAATATAAATAACGGGTAACAGTTCTGCATTGGTGAAACTTACATCGGAAATGCTGATTTCATAGGGTACCCGGCTGTATGATTCATTGACATAAGAATCGATTTCTCCGGCAGGGCGAGTGATTATTTCTATCGGGTCTTGAATCAGTCGCAGGTTTTCTGCAGTATCATCAAGCTGAAACAATATATTACCGCTCGAATCTAAATAATAGACTGCCCGGTAAAGACGGGGAGAGGCAAGTCTTAAAGATAAGACAGCATCGGCTTGAACTGGTAAACCGCTATCGAGTGCTTCAAGGTGCCGGACAAAATTGCGCGTGTCGGCGTAAATACCACTGATTTGAGAACTGATATCGCGGCTGATGAAAGTAGCAAGCTGGGTATTCCTCCTCGCGGTTTCATGAATCATCTGGGACTGTCCGACCAATAATAGGGTAATGCTAAGCAAAGCAATTGATAATACCCAAAAGACAGTGCTCCAAATAAGTAAGCGGCGCTGGATGCGGGTATTTATCCAGTTCGTTATTCTCCGGAAAAACGTCTTATAACGTATCATCTATTATTCGACCTGTAACTGTCTCTGTCCGGTAAATAGTATACTTTTAACTAATACCATAGGATATTATGCTGCAATAAAAAAAGAGTTGAACCCGGATTGCCCTGATTTACTCCCCTTATGTTAGTTAACACGTGACTTAAAGTCAATCGATATTCGGCCAGTCAGGATACTATACCTTTGTACAGTATCATTTCTCATCTATCGGGCGGTGTGCTGCTTGAATATTAATTTTACAATGGTGACATACGATGGCTTAATAGATGAAAAATATGGTGATGAATTGAGCCGTCTCTGATTTACCGGTATTATAGGAAGGTAAAAAATGAAGAAAACCTTAATCATATTAACTGCGATTCTTATTATCATCCCGGTATTGTTACTGGGAGGTTGTAAAAGACCCGGCTCGGAAATTACCAAGGCGTATTCCTTGAGCGATTTTACCAGGGTCCAGGTTGACAGTGCTTTCGAGGTGATAATTACTCCCTCCGATACTTATAGTATTAGCATTACTGCTCCCGAGAACTGGTT
This sequence comes from Dehalococcoidales bacterium, assembly GCA_016927955.1. GTDB lineage: Bacteria > Chloroflexota > Dehalococcoidia > Dehalococcoidales > JAFGLR01 > JAFGLR01. The sequence goes on along the minus strand of JAFGLR010000060.1, from coordinate 3,686 downwards.
TGACCGTATAACGGTAGAAAAAGTCGGTGACACACTGGAGGTCGGTGCAAATATCAGGTTCTGGCTTTTTTGGGGAAGTTGGAGAAATCATGTAATACTTGAGGTTGCAATGCCGGAGCTCGAGGCTATTGATATTTCGGGAGCTTCCTCGGGAACGGTAAAGGGGTTCGAATCGGCTAAAGATTTCAGGCTTAATTTATCCGGGGCCAGTAGTCTCGATATGGATATTGAAGCCTATGATATTTCGCTGACTGTATCCGGTGCTTCTAAACTCAAGGGCGACCTGAAGGCTCATGATGTCAGGATGAATATATCCGGCGCCAGTTCGGTAGAAATTGACGGTACAATTAATAACTTGAATCTCCAGGTATCCGGGGCAAGCAGTGCGACTCTGGACAATCTTGAGGGACATGACGGCCGCATCGAGATTAGCGGGGCCAGTCACGCAATTGTTGCCGTAACCGGTGTTATCGATGTTTTCCTGTCCGGAGCTTCATCACTGGAGTATACGGGTAATCCGCAAATGGGGACCGTAGATATAAGCGGAGCTTCTTCAATGTCCCGGCAGTAGAATCTACACTATACCGACTGCAAAAAGCGTTATTGTGACTACAACCGCTGATAATATAGCTGCAATTACCATTTGAGCCGGGCTGTGTTCGTGAAGACGGTACTTAGCCCAGCCGACTACAGGAATCAGGACTGCCAGCCATGAGAATACATAACCCCAGGTCACCGCTGTCATGACGACCAGAGTTACCGTAGACGCTACATGATAGCTTATCCGGTAGAATTTATACACCGAGGCGATGATAATTGAGGTTGCCAGCAGGGCGACCAGGGTACCATACATTGTAGGTGGTGCCCCGAGCAATATCAATATTACCAGACAGGGAATGCCGAGAAGTAAGCTCATCGTTAATACATCGAAGGGATGCTGCTTCAAAAAACTTATGATGCCCATGGGGAATTTAATCTGGCTTCCGCTGGTAATGACTCTAATAAATAAATACACGAGCGGTAATAATACCAGGAAAACCACGACCTCTACCCACCAGCCGGCTACCGGCAGCATCGTTCCGGCTTTAGTTACCGAGATTAATAACATCACGATTACGCTGAGCATGGGAGGATTAGTCAGCAACGAAATGATTTGAGCGGTTTTGTTCAATATATTGGGTTTATGAGTTTTTGTAGGTATCATCGGTATAAATAATCGCCATATAATTTTTATCGGATTGACACCCGAAATTAAACAGAATTAAGATACGTCATATATTATAGCAGTTAACCGGAATAGAGATGAAAAAAGCACTAAAGATAACCCTCTCGGTAATCCTGGCATTAGTCGTTATATTTATCGGTATCTCAGCTTATCTTGGCTATTCGATGACTCGGACGGAGAGGATACCGCTGGCGGAGAATCCGTCCGTTTTAAGCCTTACCTATGAAAACGTCACTTTCCCTAGCCTGGATGAAAAATTAATCCTGCACGGCTGGTTGCTGCCGGGTAGCAAAGACGGCGAGATTATCATCATGGTTCATGGTAACGGTTTTAACCGGGACGACCCGGGTATTGGTACGCTGGATATTGCTAATCAATTGATACAGCACGGTTATAATGTCCTTATGTTCGATTTGCGGGGTTACGGAGAGTCCGATGGTTCGACTGTATCCGGCGGCTATTACGAAAAGAGAGATGTCGAAGGGGCGGTGGTTTTTGCTAAAGAGCGTGGGTTTGAACATATCGGGGTACTTGGCTTCTCGTTGGGAGCGGTCTCCTCACTATTAGCGGCGGCAGAAGATAAGGATATCGATGCAGTCGTCTCGGACAGCAGCTACGCCGACCTGAATGACATTATGGGGCCGGAATTTAAAAAACGTACTAAGGCACCGGAATTATTCCTTGAGCCGATACTTTTTATGATTAAAATTATGTACGGTGTTGATTTTGCCGGTATACGTCCGGTGGCTGCCGTGCCTGAGATTGCCCCGAGACCGGTTCTATTTATTCACGGCGAGGATGATGATATGATACCAGCCAATCATGCTTACCGGCTTTACGAAGCGGCAGACAATTCCTTGGACGAACTATGGGTGGTACCTGGTGCGGGGCACGTAAAATCGTTTAAAGTGCAGCCTCAGGAATACATCGAAAGAGTAACCGCATTTTTCGATGAGTATTTGAAATAAAGCCTTTCCTCGCAGTCTCCGGATATTATTGAGAAAAAACTGGGCGGTATTATAAAATATCTAGAACCAGGACTTATAATTTCGCATTCACTTTATAATGAAGGTATTTTAAAAAAATATGATTTTCTATAATCTGGTAGTCTTTATCATACAGATATGAATAGTGACACCAATCAATACAATTGCCAGTATTATGCGGATTATTAGACTATCGGTTGCCAGTGTCCCGCTTAATATTATTGCAGCCCACAGCAGACTCAATGTACAAATCTTCATTTTAAGGGTCATACCTCTGCCTTGGAGGTAGTTCCTGAGGTAATTACCTACAAATCGATTATACAGAAGCATATTATAAAGGCGCTGTGAACCTCTCATATAACAGAGAGCTGCAAGTAGTAAAAACGGTGTTGTTGGGAGAACCGGCAGGACGATTCCAGTAATTCCGAGTACCAGGGCAATACTGCCCCCGGCAACAAATAACCGTTTCTTCAGTTTCTCCGAGGATTGATTCATATAAAATATTATATACTGGAAATAATGCAGGGTCGACTATTCTAAATGATTAAGTTCTACAAGCCCCATCTATACTAAAGTAGCCCCAGTTTGCGCTTGTTGTGTATTTTAGGATTCTGGTATATGACAGTAGACCGTAAGGGCCAAAAGAAAAGGCGGCGTTTTAATTTGTATTAAAACGCCGCCCTCATATGTTTAATGGCCTTGTTCAGTATTCAAAATATCCCTCAGTTTGTGACGGTTATCACTTCCTGCTTATCTGATTTGCAGTTCAGAATATACTTCAGAAGCCCACGAAAACGTTTAGGCTACAATCTGGCGATGTCGAAGCGATCAAGGTTCATCACCTTGTTCCAGGCTGCTATAAAGTCATGGACAAACTTCATCTGCGCGTCCGAACTTGCGTAAACTTCCGCCAGAGCCCGGAGTTGGGAGTTTGAACCGAAAATCAAATCGACACGTGTGCCGGTCCACTTAAGTTTCCCCGTTGCGCGATTACGCCCTTCGAACACGTCTCCGGTTTCCGATGTCGCCTTCCATATCGTGCTCATATCGAGCAGATTCACGAAGAAGTCATTGGTGAGTGTCTCTGGCCGCTTGGTGAAAACGCCGTGCTGGGACTGTTCGAAGTTAGCATTCAAGACGCGCATACCGCCAATAAGTACTGTCATTTCGGGTGCTGTCAGCTTCAGTAATTGTGCCTTATCGACCAGTAACTCTTCGGCCGATACGGTATAGCGGGTCTTCTGGTAATTGCGGAAGCCGTCCGCGACCGGTTCGAGCACGGCGAATGAGGCTGCATCGGTTTGCTCCTGCGAGGCGTCCATGCGTCCAGGAATAAAGGGAACCGTCACCTGATGGCCGGCATTTTTCGCCGCATGCTCGACGCCGGCACAGCCTGCCAGAACAATCAGGTCGGCGAGAGAGACTTTCTTGCCGCCGGACTGAGCTTTATTGAACTCACTCTGGATTCCTTCGAG
>JAFGLR010000059.1 GCA_016927955.1 Dehalococcoidales bacterium | reverse complement strand
CAAAAAGAATAGCAAGACTCCCGTTACCGTGGTAGGCGGTATCAACAGTCCGGAATTCGCCGAGCAGATAATTGCGGATGGCAAGGTGGACTTCGTTTCTCTGGGAAGACAGTGTATTGCCGACCCCGATTTCGCCAACAAAGCTATGGCTGGTAGGGAAGATGAAATCCGGCGTTGTATGCGCTGCTATCACTGCTACGGCGAGCATCCCGGGCCCGGGAATAAACCACGCGGCTCGGTAGTACCTCATTTTGGGAATTTTACTTTAAGTAACCTGTTGAATGGTGTGCAAAACTGTTCGATTAACCCAAAAGCCAACCAGGAAGTCATCATCAAAGCAATGCCGGAACCGAAAGGTTCGCGCCGGGTAATGATCGTCGGCGGCGGGGCCGGCGGTATGCAGGCGGCAATTACTGCTGCGGATAGAGGTCACCAGGTAACGCTGGTGGAAAAAAGTGCCGGATTGGGAGGCATTCTGTCTTTTACCGATACCGACGTCCATAAGGTCGATCTCAAAAATTTTAAAGACCTGCTTATTCGTGAAGTAAATAAAAAGAACATCAACGTTCTTCTCAATACAGTAGCCACACCGGAGTTAATCGCAGAAAATAAACCGGACGCCTTAGTCCTGGCGGTCGGTGCCGAGCCGGCCAAACCGAATATTCCCGGTCTGGACGGGGCGATGCCGGTACTCGATGCCTATAAAACCGAAAGTAAAATAGGTAAGAACGTAGTAATGCTAGGAGGCGGCCTGGCCGGGTGCGAAACGGCGGTTCATCTGGCGGACAAAGGTCATAATGTAACTATCGTCGAGATGTTAACCACGCTGGCTTCTGAGATCGGCGGTATGCCCTATGATGCCTTAATGAACCAAATCGAAAAGCGTAAGAATATTACCGTACGTCTAGAGGCAAAATGCGTCGCAGTAACACCTGACGGTGTAAAAGTTGAATGCGGAGCAGGTGCCCCGGAACTTATTAAAGGAGATACGGTAATCTATTCTCTGGGCATGAGCGCGCGAAAAACAGAGGTTGAAAAACTTAAAGAAGCCGCGGGACAGGCTACCGTATTCGAGGTCGGCGACTGTGTACGCGGTGCCAGAGTATTTGAAGCCGTACGCGAAGGCTATATGGCGGCTATGAAAATAGTCTAAAAAGATAATATACTTCGCTTTATGAGAGAGTAGAAGCTGGCTTCTACTCTCTCATTTTCTATATATATGAAATCGTAAACAATCGGAGAAAACGTTTATTCGAGGGAGGTTGAAGAAATTCTTTACCGGCATCCCGCCGTACTGGAAGCAGCGGTTATCGGAGTTGCCAACCCGTATTGGGTCGAAAGGGTACACGCTGTTATTACGTTAAAACAAGGACAGATAACCACTGTTGAGGAAATAATTGCCTTTTGTAAAAAGCAAATTGCCGGCTATAAGGTTCCGAAATCGGTGGAGTTCGTTGAAGAGATAACCAAAAACTCTTCCGGTAAGATTCTGAAACGTGAATTAAGAGATAAATACCAGACAAAACATTCGGGAACAAGGATTAATAACGATAACCGGTCGAAATAGTTATTACATCACCGATAATAAATATGAGATAACAAGTGGAGTATAATAAAAAAATAAGATTTACACTACTTTACTTGAAATCCCGACCGTGAGATCGGGGGATGAAGTTTACCCGGCATATTTTAATTGGAGATGTTAATAATGGGGAAATTAGATGGTAAAGTCGCTCTTATTACCGGAGCAGGGAGCGGCATCGGTAAAGAAACTGCAAAACTTTTTGCTGCGGAAGGAGCCAAAGTCGTTTGTGCCGCGCGTACTATGAGTGATACTTCAGAAACTAAAACGGGAACTATTATCCATTATAATTATGAAATTAAAACGAAACAGAATTACCACCGTTCGCTTGGTGAAACCGTATCTGAAATTCAAAAAGCCGGCGGCAGTGCTATCGGTATCCAGACCGATATTACCGACCCCGATAACCTTGATTATCTTATCTTCCATACTAAACGTATTTTCGGCCCGGTGGATATATTAATTAATAATGCCGCGCTCAGTTATTTTATAAATGTCAGGGAATTCCCGGTAAACTGGTGGAAAGAATGCTTTGAGACTAACATTCACGCTCCTTTTATGCTATGCCAAAAGGTACTCCCTACGATGATTGAAAAACATAGTGGTGTAATTATTAATCTGACATCCGGGGCTGCCATCGGACCGGGTCGCGGTCCCTATAAGGATTCCCCGGCTGCCGGTATCAATACGATGTATGGTACTACCAAAGCTGCTATCGAACGCTTTACGCAGGGTTTGGCAGAAGAAGTATATAAATACGGCATTTCAGTCTCGTGTATCGCTCCTTCAAATCCTATCGCTACGTCCGGGGCGATTTACCACGGTGTCCCTGACCGGATTCCCCAAAGCGAGTCAATTGACTTGCTTGTAAAAGCTATTTTGATATTAGCGACTGAGCCGCTGGACAAAATAACGGGTAGAGTCACCTATAGCCAGGTGTTACTAAAAGAACATGGGATGTTGGATACAGTCAGCGGTTTTGGAACAAACGGGAAAAGTTCGAAATATAGTTGTTGATGCCTGTTGGATTCCGGCGGGCAAGGGTAAACAATAGGCTTATGCTCTATCTGCTTTCCACAATAAATAATTATAGTAAACAGAGTCTCTGGTGTATTATTTAGGCGGATGGCAAGGTTTGCATAACTATGCTGCTCCAAAAATAAACGCCTCGCTATTAGTAGTACGGCGAGGCGTTTATTTTAAAGTAT
>JAFGLR010000058.1 GCA_016927955.1 Dehalococcoidales bacterium | reverse complement strand
GGGTGGTAAATTATCGTGAGAATTTGACTGGTAAATTAACTTGAGAATTTCGCCCGGAAAGTGGTCATTTAACTTGAGAATCTACACTCTAAACAATATTCGTTATTACTAGAATCTACGACTCTAATAATTTGCACCAAGAACGGGTCAAATTGAAGTGAATTATTTCCTCCGTCTGTGCCTACTAAGGAAATTGAGGTGGTTGTGCGAGGTTGGATTCGGTGTACTTGTCCACGTAAAGGTCTAATTTCCTCGCATAGCTGTTCCAATAAACCTCGGTCTGCGACTATGCGCTCACTAATTTCATGTCTCAATCGCGAATGACTTTGTGGTTCAATCATATTCCACCTTCTATTGGTCAAATTAAAGCCCAATATTTCGAAAGTCTAATTGATTCGATATATCCCAAACCATGTCTTTTTAATTATATGAATTATACACCCGAAAATGAATAACAACCACTTTCACCATCGTTGTGTGTGTTTGGCTTATAGATATAATGATCAAAAAACATTACCTTATTACCAACTGATATCAACCTGCCGTTTAATATTCAATACCGGGTAATCTTAAAAAACAACTAAGATGTGCTGGGCTTTCAATTTTGTGATGGTCTAAGCGAGATGTACTAGCAGAAAAAAATACTTGTCGTTTTGCTCTCGTCACAGCAACATAAAATACGCTCAGTTCTTCTAAAAAACTCTTTTCCATTGAAGGTATAAGACGTAATTCACATTTCGACTTATTATTGCATCCACCACAAAGCCCTGGCCAATTTGGGAATGAATATTGTTCCATATCCGGTAATATAACAAAGTCCCATTCCAAACCTTTGGCGGCATGTACAGTTGAAAGTGTAATTTGTGTATTAGTAAATTCGATATATTGTTTGAGACTATTATATTCAAATGTATCTTTTATCAGTGATATTTTGTCTTCATTTGAAAGGAACGAATATTCAGTAAATAGTTTATCCCAAAATATTCCGAGAAGATTCACTAAGGCTTTCTCAATTGGTGTTAAGTTTTGTTCATAAAACAATTTTACGTTCATAATGTGTGAATTACATAGAGATTTCGTTACTCTATCATTATCACTCAAGAGTCTCATAAATTCGAAGAAGCATTTTTTATGAAATTGAATATATTGTTTGTCCTCATCCGTGAATAAACCGTAAAAGTATGGAATTCCTGTTTTCTCGAACTCATTAACGATTAAATCTGTGTTTGGGCTACGTTGTTTAAACAAAACCGCGATCTTCGTATTATTGTTTAATGCGGCAAGCCCACTTGCGTGTGTAACCACATTGGCAGCTTCGTCTTCCTGCTTTGGAGATACTTCTAGAATAATTTTTGAGTTTTCAGTTATCTTTGGATGAAAAGGATTTTCCGCGTTTCGTCTGATATTATAATCCAATAAAAGCATTTGTCTATTAGTAGCAAATCTATGGTTTTTATCCAATTCGATTTTATTTAGACCGAATTTCTTTTCAGATATATCCATTAATTTCGGGACCGCTCCAATAAAACCATAAATACGTTGTAAGGAATCGCCCAATAAAAATATTTTTGACTTTTCATTAATCAGTAATGATAGAAGCGCATAGCTCAATATATTTGTATCTTGAAATTCATCAACGACTATTACTGGATAATAATTGTTGTAGAAGGTAATTATTCCTGGATATGACTTGAACAATTGTATAGTGAGAGTTAAAATCGCGTTGAATGTGATTACATTCTGGGGTAATATTTTTTTGATAATAATTTCATTATATTGATTAAAATTCTTATTCAAATAGTTTTTATCGATCTTCTTTACAGCATCAGAAAACTTGGATAAATCGTTAGCTTCCTTTAATAATACTCCTTTAACTGTTTCCATGAGGTTCTGAGAATTACTATCATCTATCGAATAAAGTCTATCAATATCTACCAAATTATTTTGTAAAAGATATCCATATTTTTTTAGTACACTTCTGCAAAATCCATGATAATTAGATACAGTAATTTTATTAGTTATGTCAAACGAAGTATCATCAACAATCAAATTTGGAACTTGTTGGTTTACATCCTTTTTAATTTTATAAGCAGCGTTAACGCTAAAAGTAAGGGCAAGAACACGCTTTGGATACGGAACCTGGTGAGTCGCCAACATAAAGGCGATCTTACTGACCATCGTATTTGTCTTGCCGTAGCCAGCAGGGGCTTCAACTAGAAGTCGGCTACGTTCAGAAAAAACTACATCGAGTTGTTTGTCATCCCCTTGATGTTTTTGAGAAATCCTTTTTCGTATCTCTTCTATACTATGCATTTGAGGATATCTCAACAGCTTTACGAATTACATCTTTATATATTACTGGAATATCTGTATCTTCTAATGTGTCCCCGATTTGTTTACCTAATGGGAAAGATTTATTAACGTCCAACCAAGTTAAGTAAAAAGCCTTCAACTTATCTGATTCAGCTATGTTCATATCTGCAAGCTTTAAAGGTATTTGGGGAGGTGAAATTGAATATTTTTTACATCGGATTTCAATAGCATCTTGATCCATGGTTCTTTGTATCCCCATTGGATCATAGGAAACAAGAATTCCTCTCAATTTACTCTCTTTATTTGAGGAAATAAGGAATTCCACCAATTCTTGCTCAAAATCTCTGAAGGAAGTTTGGTAATGATTAGGTAAAGTTATGACCCTATTCCCATCATCCCTATCAGTAATACCAACTGAATTAATGCCAAATAAGTTAGCCAATTCCATTAATATCGGGACTGCATTTCCTCCAGCTTGAATTATTGAAATGCCTAAGTCATCAAAATCTATCGCACTAGCCATTTTACGAGCGAATAGCGGTATACTTGAAATTTCAGAATCACCTTCGACGAAGATTACACATCTGGAAAAGAATGCTTCTTTAATGAACGGGAAATTCAGAAGCAGGTGTTTTTCGATTTGTCGATCTAAAGTGAGTGTCTTACCTGAAGCAGCTGTTATTTTACCATTAGCTGGATATAACCTTACGATTTGTCTGTAGTCATTTAAAAGAACATTTGGTGAATGAGTTACGATAATTATCTGACCAATAAATTTGTCAATATCAAATAGTTCTTTTACTAATACATTAAAATCAGTATTTTTGTTACTAATAAAAGCATTTATATATTTGATTAATGATCTTTGCATATAAGGATGCAAATGAATCTCAGGCTCATCCAAGCCGATGATTAAAGAGATAGATTTAGTGTTTGTATCATCTTCAAAAATTCCTCGATCTTTTCTCATCATCAAGATTGCCTGGATTCTTTCAAGAATGGATAAAGTAACTAATATCAAAAATTGGATTCCATAACCACATTTATTTAATTGTTCTCCCTTGGCATCCGTTAGAATAATGACTTTTGCTAATAGGGTTTCCACATTGCTATCAGAAGTTGCTGATATCCCATAGTCTTTAAACGATTTTATTTTTTGTATTTTACTATTAATGTTATTTGTTAACGCTTTTACCTTTGTTAATTCTAAAAAATCTTTATCGGTAACATTATTTTCTTTAAGGTATTGTAATATGAGTTTGTTTAAAAAACGACCGACGCCTCGCTCTCTATCAAAATTAATTTCAGTCGTAGGATTACGCAACGAATTATAATAAACATAGTTAGCACATCTAATCAAAGATTGCGGTATATAAGATTTGGTCTCCGAATGTAAGAATTCTATATCAGAATCTATAGTGTTCTGTGAACAGTTTATGTTTATTAAATGGTAATCATCAACAGTGAATAAGTCATGAAAATGGCCTATTTCAATATCATCTAGCTTTAATTGGATTTTAACAAATATTGGCTTTGAAGTATCGCTAAAATCGTCTTCATTAAAAGAGCGATAACAAAAAAGTGTATTTAACAGGGATAGCACATTAGACTTACCAACATTATTTTCGCCTACAATAAAATTGCAGTCATCACATAGGTTTATTTCTACTCCGTCTAGATTGCGATAGTTAGAAATTTGTACCTTTGTTACCCTCATAATAATCTCCTGTATTAAATGACGTATAGTGGTTTTAGTGATCGTTAATTTTTCTTCATCCTTTTTAGGACATTTTATTCTCTATTTATCGTACAGTCAATAATTTTCTACTATTAAGTTAATTCAATGGACAATTTAGACTTGATAACCCATTCGGAAGTTCATTTCAGGTGGATAATCGTTATCCAAATTCATCAAATTCTAAAGATAACTCACTTGATACTTATTTAATTGAAGAATAGAATTCGCGTCAATGACGACTTTAAGGAATTCAGCTAAGAATAGGCTCGAAAAGACTATATGAGTAGTCGAGCTTTGAAGCTAAAATGAAAATACAATCGTGGCATTTATTTATCGTGATAGTTATTAAGCATTTAGAATAACATCCCAACTTTAAACGTATATATTCATCCTTGTGGTTTTTCAATGGAAGAGAATTAAATCTAGGTTTCATTAAATAGTTCGCGGTAGAGTTCTCAGATAGCTATATATTTGATAGGCCATATACTTAGTCTTATACTTAAAATGATATGAACAGTAAAGTCCTAATTGTCGAGGATGATGCTAACCTGTTGGAGACGTTAAAATATAACCTCCGTAAAGAAGGTTATGATGTCTCAACAGCCGCTGACGGCGAGCAAGCTTTAGAAGTCGCCCGGCGGGAAAAACCCGACCTCATCGTTCTCGATATTATGCTTCCTAAACTCAACGGGTTTGAAGTATGCCGTATCCTGCGCCGGGAAATGACTATCCCGATAATCATGCTTACCGCTAAAGCTGATGAAACAGATAAAATCGTCGGGCTTGAAATCGGTGCCGACGATTACATGACCAAACCATTTAGTATAAGGGAGTTGCTGGCTCGTATCAGAGCGATGCTCCGGCGTTCTAAGATGGCCGAACCAGCAGTCATTGGTGCTTCGGTATCACTGAAAATAGGTGCACTTGAAATAGATACAGCACGACACCGTTCTTCTTTATCCGGGGCTCCTCTGGAATTAACACCCAAAGAGTTCGATTTACTGGTTTTTCTGGCTACCAATAAAGGATTAGTCTTCAATAGAGAGCAACTATTAGAGAAAGTCTGGGGTTACGACTTTGCCGGCGATACACGCACGGTAGATGTACATATCCGGTGGTTGAGGCAAAAGATTGAGGCCGACCCGGCTCACCCCACGGTTCTCGTTACCGTTCGCGGCACCGGATATAAATTGGAGGGATAATATTGCGCAGCTTCCAGTGGCGGATTGCCGTCCCCATTATCGCTCTCATCATCGCCAGTATGTTAGTCCTGGGGATTTATCTTACAAACGTGATTAAAAATACCCAACTTGATAACTTGCGTTTTCATCTCGAACAGGAAGCCCGGATTGTAGCTGAAGCCAGTTTACCCCTTTTTACCGGACCATCCGGCTCGCTGGATACTATGGCTAAAGACCTGGCCGGTGAAATCGACAGCCGGATAACTATTATCGCTCCGGACGGGAAAATATTAGCCGATTCAGTCGAAAATCCGGCCGATATGGAAAACCATGCCACCCGTCCCGAGGTTAGAGATGCTCTGGCTAACGGTATCGGTGAAACTACGCGATACAGCACGACTCTGGAAGAGCAGATGATGTACGTCGCGGTTAAAATAGACAACAACGGTCAGGTATTAGGAGTAGCACGGACCGCACTTCCTATTACAGCTGTACAGGAATCGGTGAACCGGGTAACCCGTATTATTATTATTGCCACTCTGGCAATCGCTATACTGGCTGTTATTGCTGCTTACTTTATTGCCAGACGAACCACCCAGCCTATTAGAAAACTGACTAAAGCGGTAAAGGGAATTTCCACCGGACACGTGGAACAAAAAATCTCTGTTACGACTAAAGATGAAATCGGAATGCTGGCCAAGGCGTTTAATGAAATGTCCGTTAGTCTCAAAACAAATATCGACACCATTTTTGCCGAGAAAACTAAGCTGGCTAATATCCTATCGAAAATGGCTGACGGTGTGATTATGACTGATATTAACGGTACGGTTTTACTGGTTAATTCCGCTGCGGGCAGACTCTTCGGCTTTAAGGAAGATGATGCCATAAGTAAACCCGTAATTGAAATCGTTCACGATCATGAAGTCGATGAAGTTTTGAAGTTATGTCTGAAAACACACAAAGACCAGAGCACCCAATTCGAATCAGGAACCACCAGGCGATTCCTTCGAGCCATTGCCGTACCTCTTGAAAGTCAGGGCCGCTTAAACGGAGCGTTGTTACTAATTCAGGACTTGACCGAACTAAGGAACCTGCAGACGATGCGGCGGGAACTGATTGGAAATGTTTCTCACGAGTTAAGAACACCGATTGCCGGTATCAAAGCGATGGCAGAAACCCTGCACGATGGGGCTATCGATGATAAGGCAGCGGCCAAAGATTTTCTGGCCAGAATTGAAGGTGAAGCCGACCGCCTGACACAGATAGTAGCCGAACTGACGCAGCTTTCCCGTATCGAAAGCGGACAGGCTGAGTTAAATAAACAGCCGGTGCATCTCAATACTCTAATTGATGAAATAATCTCGGAAATGAACCCGTTGGCAGAAAGAAATCAGGTAGCCTTATTGAAACAACTCTCTCCGTATTTGCCTCAGGTACAGGCTGATAAAGACCGCATCCGGCAGACCATCATCAACTTAGTGCATAATGCTATCAAGTTTAATAAGCCGGACGGCAGAGTCACGGTATTCACCGGTTGTGATAGCAGTTCGGTAACGGTCAGCGTCACCGATACCGGAATCGGGATTTCTAAAGAAGACTTATCCCATGTTTTCGAACGTTTCTATAAAGCCGATAAAGCCCGCTCCGGCGGCGGCAGCGGCTTAGGTTTGGCGATTGCCAAGCACACTATTTTATCCCACGGCGGCAGTATCTATGCTCAGAGTGAAGAGGGTAAAGGTTCTACCTTCACTTTCACATTACCCCGTTAATAATTCCCCCATTTTTTAACAAAACCTTAACATAGCCTTAAATTGGCGTTAAACTTGTATATCTATACTTGTTATAGATGAAAAAGAAAACCTTCCTGTTCGTATGTGTTCACAATTCGGGCCGAAGCCAGATAGCCGAAGCCTTTTTCAATCAATTAGCTAAAGGTAAATTTACCGCTTACTCAGCCGGTACCAAACCGGCTTCAGAAATAAATCCTCTTATTGTTCAAGTAATGTGTGAATCCGGTCTGGATATCAGCAAAGACAAGCCCAAAATGCTTACTCCGGAAATGGTGGATAAAGCTGATAGAGTAATAACGATGGGCTGCAATGTGGCTGAAACTTGTCCCGCCAGCTTCATCCCTGCCGAAGACTGGCAGATTGAAGACCCTGAGGGAAAAACGATAGATGAGGTCAGGAAAATCAAAGGTATTATTTGGATGCGAGTAAAAAGACTGGTTACTGAACTATTTTCGGAACAGTTGAATACCAAACAGGGGGAGACCTAATGAATCAACTCAAGCTCGCTTTAATAGCTCATGATGCTAAAAAAGACGATATGGTACTGTTGGTCAAGGCACATCAGAAAGAACTGGTAGCCTTTCAATTAATAGCTACCAGAAGTACCGGACAGTTCATCATCGCCAGAACCGGTTTACCGGTAATTCTAGTACAAAGCGGCCCGCTCGGCGGCGACCAGCAAATCGGTGCGATGGTAGCCAATGAACAAATTGATGCGGTTATCTTTCTAAGAGACCCTCTTACTGCCCATCCTCACGAGCCGGATGTCTCTGCCTTACTCAGAATATATGATGTGCATGGAATCCCGCTAGCGACTAACATTGCCACCGCCGAGGCAATCCTGCATCTCCTAGCTGAGCACCCTGAGGCATTAAACGGACATCATATCATTGCCGAATATCTCGAGGAGATAGCCGCCGAACACAATTAGAATAAAATAAAAAAGGAGATAATAAATTGTTCAAATCAGTTAAAAAATGGTTACTACCTCTTGTATTGATGCTCACTCTAGTTGCTATTTTGGCAGGTTGCGCTTCTAATACCACAACTTCTTCTACAACTGGTACTACATCAACTCTTTCCGGTTCGTTTAAAGTTATCGGCTCCAACACTATCACCCCTTTAAGCTCTATATGGGCAGAAAACTTTATGAATGATAATCCCAAGGTCAGCATTGCCGTCAGCGGGCCGGGTTCCGGTGCCGGTATTGCCGCTCTCATCGACGGTACGACGGATGTCTGCCAGGCATCGAGGAAGATTAAAGATTCCGAAATAGCTACCGCAAATGAGAAAGGCGTCCAACCTTATGAGATAAAAGTAGCTACGGACGCTCTTTCGGTAGTAGTAAATCCGGTGAATCCGGTTCAAGAACTGACTTTCGCTCAGCTTTCCGCAATCTACACCGGCCGGATAACTAACTGGAAAGAAGTCGGTGGTAATGACGTCACCATAGTAGTAATAGGCCGGGATACCAACTCCGGTACATATGCTTATTTTTTGGAAGAAGTAGTGCAAATGGCCGGCATGGAGACCGCCGATAAGACACTCCAATACGGCGGTAACGTGCTGATGCTGCCGTCCACCGAAGAGGGAATTTCACAGGTCGCCACTAACGCTAGAGCTATCTTCTACGCCGGACTTGGTTATATCAACGATACGGTTAAAACTCTCGGTATCAAGAAAACCGCTGTCGATACTGCGGTATCACCCAGTCTGGTAACCGCCCTGGATGGTACCTATCCCATTTCCCGTGCGTTATACTACTACACCAACAGGGAGCCGACCGGTGTCATCAAGGCTTATATCGATTACTGCCTCTCCGCAGAAGGTCAGAAAGTTGTCGAAGAAACAGGATTCGTTCCACTGAATAAACAGGGTGAGTAAGTGGCAATATTGAAGCAAAACGTTAAAACTACCGATATTGCAGACCTGGGTTCGGGTCTGCAACATCGAATTCGTCCGGGCGAAAGACTAATCGAGAGTCTTATATTCGCAGCGGGATTTCTCTCCATCATAATCCTGGTGGGTATCGTATTCATTCTATTAAAAGAAGGTCTCCCCATTTTTTCCTATACCAATCCGTGGGAATTTCTTTTTGGCACCAAGTGGTATCCGGTTTCCGACCCGCCGGTATTCGGTATCGCTCCCTTTTTTGTCTCCACTCTGATGATAACTCTTATCTCAACGGCAATAGCGGTTCCGGTCGGTGTTGCCTGTGCCGCTTTCCTTTCCGAAGTAGCTCCGCCGCGTATCAGTGAAGCGGTTAAACCGATTATTGAGATTATGGCCGGGATTCCTTCGGTAATGATGGGATTTATCGGACTGGCTTTACTCTCACCTTTCGTGCAAAGCCTGTTCAATTTAAATACCGGACTGTGCGGCCTGACTGCGGCGATAATGCTCTCCTTGATGAGTTTGCCAATAATCGTCAGTGTCTCGGAGGATGCCCTGCACGCTGTCCCGAAGGAATTTAAAGAGGCATCTTACGCACTAGGGGCGACCAAGTGGGAAACCATCTGGCATGTCAGTATTCCGGCGGCTCTATCCGGAATTGCCGCGGCTGTAATGTTAGGAGTCGGCCGGGCAATCGGCGAAACGATGACGGTCCTGATGGTCGCAGGCGGGGCATTAGCCGTGCCGGCCTCGCCAACAGACCCGATGACGACAATGACCGCAGCGATTGCGTCCGGTATCGGTAATGCTGTCCGGGGAGGAGTACAGTATCAAGCGTTATTCGCTGTGGGTCTGATTTTATTTATCATTACCCTGGCCGTAAATATTATTGCCGAAAGAGTACTGGAACGGCAGAAAAGGAAATTCGCAAGGTAGAATACTTATGGCGAAAACGACGTTAAACTCACGTAAAATATCCCAGCGGACAGCCTTTACTTTTCTGATAATAGCGACTGTTATTACCGTATTGCCGGTGTTATTTATTATTATCTACACCGCCGTTCAGGGCGGCGGCGCTTTAAGCTGGGGTTTCATTTCACACTTTCCCTCACAGGCCGGTAAAGCCGGCGGTATTTTACCCGCGATTGTCGGTACGTTTTACTTGATGATAGGGACTCTGGTATTTGCCCTACCTATAGGTGTACTCGCTGGGATTTACCTGACCGAATATGCCAAACAAAACTGGTTGACGCGGCTGATTAACCTGGCTATCGTGAATTTAGCCGGGGTACCCAGTATCGTTTTCGGCCTCTTCGGGCTAAGCGTATTCGTTTTAGCTTTTCACTTCGGACTATCATTACTGGCTGCTAGTCTGACTCTAGCTTGCCAGGCACTGGCAATGGTGATTACTACTTCTAGAGAAGCCATTATGGCGGTGCCAAAAGAATACCGGGACGGCAGTTTGGCTATCGGCGTAAGTAGGTGGCAGACTATTAGACATATTGTATTACCTCAGGCATTTCCGGGAATTATTACTGGAGCAGTGTTAGCTATCAGCCGGGCGGCCGGAGAAACCGCCCCAATACTGGTAGTCGGAGCGGCTTTCCTGTTGCCGAAATTACCCCAATCTCCGTTCGACCAGTTTATGGCGCTACCCTATCATCTATATACTGTAGCTGCTCATGTTCCCAATATGTCGAAAGAAACCATTTGGGGTGTCGCTCTTGTACTGTTAATCGTCGTTTTGGCATTTGATATTCTTGCCGCCGTTATCAGAATTAAAACCAGACAGAGGAAATAATTATGGATATTAATATCGCCCTACCGGAAAACGAAATTAAGTCCGTTGAAAGATGTATGACTAAGCTTAAAGCGGAGAAGGTAAACTTGTTTTATGGTACCTTCCAGGCATTACGGAATATCACCCTCGACATTCCGTCCTGTGCTATTACCGCAATTATCGGCCCGTCGGGCTGCGGTAAATCCTCGATGCTGCGGCTATTCAACCGGATGAACGACCTTATCCCCGGTACCAGAGTGGAAGGGAATGTAGAACTTGACGGTATTCAAATCTATAATCCGAAAATTGATGTTGTAGAGTTGAGGAAAAGAGTAGGTATGGTCTTCCAAAAGCCTAATCCATTTCCGATGTCTATTTTTGATAATGTTGCCTATGGACCGAAACGGCACGGTATCAAGAGTCGTGGTGAGTTGGAAGAAATCGTCGAAAAAAGCTTAAAGCATGCGGCTCTTTGGGAAGAAGTCAAGGATAAACTGAACCAGTCCGGTCTAGCCCTCTCCGGAGGGCAGCAACAACGGCTTTGCATTGCCCGGGTATTGGCTGTGGAGCCTGAGGTTATCCTGATGGACGAGCCTTGCAGTGCTCTTGACCCGGTAGCTACTCTTAAAATAGAGGACCTAATGCGGAGTTTGGCTGAAGATTATACTATCATCATCGTTACTCATAATATGCAGCAAGCTGCCAGAGCATCGGATACAGCTGCTTTTATGATGATGGAACCTGACCGTGCCGGAGTACTCGTTGAATACGGTCCGACAACTCAATTATTTACCAATCCTAAAGATAAACGAACTGAAGATTATATCACCGGTAGATTCGGTTAAAATCAATTATAAAGGGGGATATCAATATGGAAATAAGGACGGCCTTTCATAAAAAGCTTAA
This sequence comes from Dehalococcoidales bacterium, assembly GCA_016927955.1. Taxonomy (GTDB): domain Bacteria; phylum Chloroflexota; class Dehalococcoidia; order Dehalococcoidales; family JAFGLR01; genus JAFGLR01. The sequence goes on along the minus strand of JAFGLR010000058.1, from coordinate 432 downwards.
AGAAATCCAGGATGAAATTCTGGCTATGGGAAGTATGGTAAGCAAGGCCATGCTTCACTCTATAGATGCGTTGAAGAACAGAGACGTTGAACTGGCTCGGCAGATAATCGCGGATGACCAGAAAATAAACCATAAGAGGTTCGAGATAGAAGAAAAATGTATCGAATTGATTGCCACCCAGCAGCCGATGGCCAGCGACTTGCGTACTATCGTCACAGTGTTAAACATAATATCAGAAGTGGAACGCATCGGTGATTATGCTGAAGGAATTGCTAAAATAACTATAATGATTGGGGATGAACCTCCTTTAAAACCCCTAATCGATATCCCCCGGATGGCAGAGCAAACCGTTAATATGCTACGACGCAGCCTTGATGCATTTATTACTCATGATAGTGAAACCGCAAGAAAAATAATTGCTGAAGACGATAT
>JAFGLR010000057.1 GCA_016927955.1 Dehalococcoidales bacterium | reverse complement strand
GTCGTGGTAGTAGAAGTCGTGGTAGTTGTCTCCTTAGTACAACCAATTAGCGTGAATGACAACAACAAAATGAGTATTACGCTAAGGTAGACTGTCTTGGGTAAAATAAATTCTTTTTTCACCGGAACCTCCCATCATTTTATTTAATAATATTAAATTATTCTTAAATAAGTTAATTTGTTTTACGTATACGTATAGTTTTAATGTTTAAAATATGTTAACACCCTTCAATATTATTGTCAATAGGTGATTAAATTTATTTTTTTTATATTTATATTTCATATTTGTTTACTAATAATAACAAATAGTATAATATTGATAACAAATAACAATATTGACTGTGTATTACGGTTGTGTTATTATAGCTTAAAATATTATACGTATACGTATGATAATAACTAACTGGTAATTATTTTAGAACAAAAGTTTTATTTAAATTATTTTATAATGTGTTAAGTATTTAATTAACAATTATGATTAAATAATTGTCCATAAGGAGGATGCAATGGAAGGACCACTGGAGGGAATTAAAGCAGTTGAATGGGCTGCATACGCTAACAGCCCCATAATCGGGGTTATGCTCGGGGACTTCGGTGCCGAAATTATTAAAATTGAGGAACGTGGGGTGGGCGATCCTACCAGAGGAATGAAAACTTTTCATGGAGCACCTCAGGTATCCCCAAAGGGAACAATCGCTTCTTATGAAAGTACTAATCGCAATAAAAAAAGCATTGCACTAGATTTAAAAAAAGAAAAGGGTAGAGAGATAGCCTATAAACTGATCAAAAATGCAGACATCTTCTACACTAACTATGGACAGACTAGGGCAACTCGAGTAGGCCTTAATTACGAGGTGGTTTCCAAAATAAATCCCGGAATCATTTACTCAAATAATACAGGATACGGAACCAGAGGTCCTGAAAGCGAACGGAGGGCTTTTGATCCGGCGATACAGGCAAGAACAGGCATGATGATGTCTTGTGGAGAGCGTGGTACTCCTCCATCTTTAGCAGCAGCACTCATAATTGACACGACCGGAGCCACAATAGCCACTATAGGCATATTAGCAGCGCTAGTGGCTAAGGAACGGAAAAAGGTCGGGCAACTAGTTAATTCGTCGTTACTGGGCAGTGCAATCTGGTTACAGATGACAAATATCCAAAGTGTATTACTCAACGGTATCGCCGCGCAAAGACATTCCAGTGTTGATCCGTCACATATCTTAGTAAATGTTTATCAATGCAGTGATGGTAAATGGATCCTTATAGGTGAACCGCCATTCGATAGAGTCTGGGGCGAGTTTTGTAAAGTAATGGATATTAAACAACCCGAGTACGTTAATCTGAAACAGGCCGACCTGACACAGGGGAACTGCAAACAAGAGTTATATTTGTTCTTAAAAAATCTTTTCGCTACTAAACCCAGAGATGAATGGATTGAAATATTCAGACAGAAAAATGCCACATTTGTTTACGATAGAGTTAACGAAGGCAACGATATATGCACTGATGTACAGGCTTTGAGTAATAACTATATTGTTGACTTTAATCACCCAAATGCCGGACCGGTCAAATTAGTCAATTCTCCTATTGAATTCAGTAAAACACCCGCCAAAATCCGGAGCGTGGCTCCAGAATTTGGACAGCATACTGAAGAGATTCTTCTCGATCTAGGATACAGTTGGGAAGACATAGCTTCATTACAGGAACAAGAGGTTATTTAAAATCAGATAGTTAAGTTATAACAACTAGGAGAACCAACAGATGGAAGAGAAGCTTCTAACATTAATTGAAGGTAATTCCGAGACAATTCGTAATAAATGGGCAATGGGATGGAAGCAACAGGGGAAAAAAATTATCGGCACATTATCTTCTTACGTTCCAGAGGAAATCATCTGGGCAGCTGGTATGCTGCCATGGCGGATAACCGGTTCTTGGAAAGAGAATATTCCTCATGCAAAGGTCTATCGTAGCGATAATAGCTGCTCCTACTGTAATCATGTATTAGAATCGGTCTTGAACGGAGAATTGGATTTTTTAGATGGCCTTGTTACCACTGATCTGGATCAGGATTTATTACGCCTCGGTGACGTTATAGCTTCTCTCAATAAATTCCCTTTTGTTCATATCATGCATATTCCATTTGTCGATTCCGAACTAAACTATAAGTTTTTTGCGGGTGAAATTACACGGTTTTCAAATAAGCTTGGCAAGTTTGGGGGTACCACGATTACAACGGATTCTTTAACAAGTAGTATAAACAGTCTTAACATCGTACGGAACTTACTTAACCAAATTTACGAATTGCGGAAAAAAGATGTGCCACCACTTTCCGGGGCCGAGATACTGGGAATTCTCACTACTGCTCAGATTATGCCCAGAGATATATTAACTGAAGAGTTAGAAGCCATAATCCCTTATTTAAATAACCGAAAGACTAATCTTAAACAACTCAAGCCACGTATTATGGTCGCCACGGAGATGCTCGATAATCCGGCTTATATAAAACTGGTGGAAGAAAACTGTATCGTAGCAATGGACGATACGGATACGGGCAGCCGTTATATAAACTTAAATGTGGACCTAGATTTAAAAGATCCGGCATATGCTTTGGCTAAAAGATATCTTCATCATCATGGGGCTCCAAGAATGGCTCACTGGGACCGACAAATCCAACAGATTATTGATTGGGTTAAAGAGTATAAAATTGACGGAATAATAAATCTCCCACATGCCTGGTGTTATCCGCAGCGGTTTCGCATGGCTTTTTTAATGGAAAATTTGGAAGAAGCTGGTATACCGACCATTAGCCTAGAACGGGAATACCATTTAGCTAATGTGGGGCAATTAAGAACTAGAATCGGGGCGTTCTTGGAAATGATTACTATAAAGCAAGTAACACAGTAATGTAAGGTTACACGGAGGAAACAGTTGAATATATTTGAAATAGAGCTGGATAGAATGCAAAAACGTCTCAAGCGACTCGAAGAAAGAGAAATCCAAAATCCTGATCCAACGAGACTTCAATCCAATAAATTACTGTATCAAATAGAAATAGAACAGCGGCAAGCTCAACTTCAGGCATTAAGCGAAGGTAAAAAATTCGGAGTTGTCTGGGGATTATTGGGACAATCGATGGGTTTCATCCCGGCTGATGCCGGCATTACTATTCCTCAAGATGCTGCTATGAAATATTTCGACGAAGTCCGTACTAAAGGACAGGTTGGTGATGCCTGTGATATGAGCATCGTAACCTGGGCGCAGAGAGACCATGTAGTAGTACCAGAAGAAAAATTTAGTGTTATTGAACCGGAGCCGTGTACCGTACAATTCTTAGCATCATTGCAGTATGCTTCAAGAGAACAGAAGCACAATAACCGAATTATTTATTATATGGATAAAGGGTTTGAAGAAAACGAAGCTAACCTCGAACATATGACCAACCAACTTCATGAGCTTATCGAACTCATCGAAAAGACCTATCCCGATTATAAGTTTGATGAAAATAAGTTAGGTGAACTACAGAAATTCGAAGAAAAGGCTCTTGATCACTATAAGGAAATATATGAGATGTTAAGACATAAACCGTCTCCCTTAGGTGGTTTCGATGCCTTTATACAAACAGGAGCCCCGTTTGTCCCCGGTATTTGGCCTAATCCAGCCAGAGCCGTGGAATATGCCAAGGCCAAACGTGATGAAATCGCGGAAAGAATCGAAAAAGGAATATTTGCTATACCCGACGAAAAAGCTAGAGTTGTTTGGACAGTTACCCGGCCTTTCTTTATGGATAATTTCAAACCGTTGCAAAAATGGAAAATCGTCGTTCCATTATTTTATTCAGGTCTGGCAGACCTACGGATTCCAATACCTCACAAGCAATATTGGGGTGACCGGAAGTTATCACCTCTCGAGAAAGAGGCTGCTAGAAGATTACGTGGATTATGGTCGGGTACCGGTGATGCCTGGGTTAAACCTTTGATGTGGATTTGCCGTGATTTGGGTATAGATGGCATCGTTAACTATTGTCAGCGGGGTGCCACCTGTACGCTCGGTTTGAAAAAACTGGTAGAAGATACCGCTGAAAAAGAACTCGGTATCCCCACTTTACAACTTGAGGGTGCCCAATGGGATACTAATTACCGCGATGAAAAAGCCATAACAGCACAACTCGAGGAATTCGCTCAATTAATATTAAGCCGAAAAGGTCTTTTATAACATGATTTCAAACAATAACAGGGTATTTAGAGTATTTAGAGCATTTAGATAATGGACAAAAGTAAATCGATTATTACCGCCGGGATAGATGCCGGATCTGAGTCGACCAAAGTTGTAGTCTTAAGAGATGCCAACTCTTTTCAATGGACGGTTGCCAATAACGGGATTGAATCAACCGAGCGTTTAGCCCTCAACGAATTGACAGATGTCTCCCGAAAAGCCTCGGTCAAATTAAACGATATTTCTAAAATTGCGGTTACGGGGGTTAATCGAGAATTCGTGACCTTTGCCCATCAGGGAATTCCGGAGTTTATCTGTTTGGCTAAAGGAATTAACATATATTTCACTTCAGTTAAGACTATACTGGATATCGGAGCCCAGAAATCGCTGGCAATTAAATGCGATACCGGTAAGGCTAAAAAGTGGGTAACCAGCGGCAGGTGTGCAACGGGGACGATTACCTATTTACAGATAATGGCTAATACATTGAAAGTAGATATTGATAAGTTGGACGAGCTATATTTTAAATCGAAACTTAATTTGGATATACAATCTTCATGTGCCGTCTTCGCCGAGTCGGAAATAATTTCCCTGGTTCACGGTAATACCCACAGGGAAGATATTGTCAGAGCGGTATTTCGGGGTTTGGCAGACAAGTTATATTCTCAATTGTTAGAACTCGGTTTAGAAAATGATTTAGCGGTAGTCGGCGGTATTGCCCG
>JAFGLR010000056.1 GCA_016927955.1 Dehalococcoidales bacterium | reverse complement strand
CAAAAACGGCTGCGTTGTGCTAGAAAACCAATAAATAGCCCAACGACCAAAGAAATAATTAATATGGCGTGCTGGCTACCGGGTCCTGTAGCAGAGAAGAATATAGGTCCGGTCAGATTACCATCGGCATCACGTCCAAATTGAGGTTCCGCAATCAAGAGGATAAGCAAAACAATCATAACAACCGGCATTACCCAACCCAGGGCTTTCGGGGCCGGCCGACTCCGACCGAGGCTAAAACCCATACGCAGGAAAACAATCCCAACCCCTATTCCGGCAACCAGTCCGAGGATACCGAATATGGCGGTCCAATCACCGCCGGCAAGACGTAGATACGCTCGCCACGGACAGCCTAAAAATACCAGAGCTCCAAACACAGCGAACATACCAAGCAGAAAGCGTACTAACGGGGATGAGCCGGTACGTGGTTTGAATTCTTTGAACGCCAGTGCCGCACCTAGCGAACCCAGTACGAACCCGATAATTTCCGGGCGAATATATTGCACTACGCTAGCTCGATGAAAGCCAAGAGCTCCGGAGATATCCCTGATGAAGCAAACGACACAAATTCCCATATTCCCGGGATTGCCCCAGAAAACCAGTAATGGCGCCAGAATCCCAACAGCAATACCTGTAAGAATAGGTCCCCAGCGGGACGTTAAAAAACGGGAAATCGCAGACATAAAAAAACTCCTCTCGTTTATATTTGGGTCCGTTTACATGGAGTAAACCCATAACGAGGGAGTGTACGGATTAGAAAAGCAAATTCTCTATGGAGGTAACGCTATGAGCTTTCCATGCTTCGGAAAAAGAACAATACGACACGCGCATCATACTATTACTGTTTCAAAGTCAGCGGTAGGGTATCATCTTTAGCGTCACCTCCTTTTCAGAATAATCTTACTAAAGTGGCCGGTTACTGAAACACATTATACAAAAAGTAAGTATCCTGTTCAATATTGTATTAGTATTTTCCCCGGGCATGAGCCAAATCCCTCTATTTACCAAACAGTAATAATTCGATGAGCTGAGAGAATATTGCACCTAAAATGTAAAATATAAGTATTGGCAGAATAATCCATAGTTTTAGTTTGTAAATTCCGTAATCAACATTTACGGTTCAGCCGGGAATATTGTACTAAAAACACCAAATAATTGAGTATTGACAAAATAGTCCATTGTGTTAGAATGGAATTGAGTAGGCCCGGTGTATCTGAAAGAAACTCTGGAGGTGCACAATGAGGCTTCATCTATTATTCGGAGTGTGGCAAGTCGACAGTTAAAGCCCTGCGCTGAGCAGGGTGATCTGTCAGCAGCCGTCCGAGCTCTGTCAGAAAGTCAAGGTGCTCTCGTAAAAGAGGTAGCCTGATGCGGTGAAACATCGCTGAGAGCACGGCGGCGAGTCCAATTGAATAGTAAACCAAATTGAGAGCACACCTTTATCGGTGTGCTCTCAATATTTTTGCCAAACAGCCCTGTAAACCGTTATCATTAAAGGGTAATTATTATTCTAAAGAGGTAATTTTGCGTTACAGGTATCAGACATCACAACAGATGCCGATATGGATTCTTATCGGTATTAACCTAATGGTATTCATCGGCAGCCTGATCAACTATAGAGTAATCATTGATGTTTTGGCTTTGAATAGTCTGTTTATAGCTCAACAGCCCTGGACTATCATTACCAGTATTTTCGTACATGCCGGCTGGTGGCATATCTTCGGGAATATGCTAACCCTGTTCTTCTTCGGAACGTATTTGCTGCAACTGGTCGGGCAAGGCAGATTCTGGCTGGTATATTTAATCGGCGGCCTGGCCGGCAACGCCCTGTTCTTATTACTGGCACCCGGTTATACCGTAGTCGGTGCTTCAGGTGCCGTTTTCGCCCTGGGCGGAGCACTGGCCGTTCTACGGCCTAAGATACGCGTTTTTGTTTTTCCTATCCCGGCACCGATTCCGTTATGGATAGCTGTTATCGGCGGTTTTCTTCTGGTCTCGTTCCTCGGTAATATCGCCTGGCAAGCACATCTGGGCGGCCTCATCGTCGGATTACTGGCAGGCTACGTTTTCCGCCGGCAGGAAAGACGCCGTTATTACCGGTTTTAATCACTCTGCCAGCGGTATGGCGATTGGCTCCTCACCCGGATAGATTATCTCCAAAAATACCGTCGTGGAAGTTTTCTCTTCGCTGCTTGCCGCATTAGTCAGTATCATTTCATAGAATAAACCCTGCGATTGTGAGGCAGTGAAGGAAAAACGGTCGGACGGCGTTTGATTATTAGGCGTATTCGTTAAATCGGACTCGTAAATCCGGGATATCCCCGACACTCTGAATCCCACGGTACTGGCCCCTTTCTCAACGTAAAAATAGCCGTCCGCTATATCGCCGTTCTGAAGCCGTATTATTAAAGGTAACTCGGTACCGGCTTTCAGGGTAACTTCAATCTGGTACATTTGATATTTTCCGGCTAAAATAGCGTGCCGTAGTATTTTGGGCTCCGGCTGTTCCGAACTGCCGGATAAAGAGGAACAGCCGGTAAATACCAGCGTTATAACCATTATCATTGCCACGAGGAATTTACGCATATATACCTCCCCCGAAATAAACTTCATATCGAGTAGAAATATACATCTTCATATCGGACACCGTCAAATATATATTTTGTCACCGTTAAAGCGATTTGCTAGAATAATATTGATAATTTATGATAATCTGCAGGTTGCTCCGCCGGTATTCGTTATTTTCCCCGAAGCAAGTCCTGTTATGAAAACGGAAGGTGTATTAACTTTATGAAAATCGGCGTACTTGCCTTACAGGGCGCTTTTCTCGAGCATATTGAAATCCTTCGGGGACTGGGTGCCGCCGCCGTGACAGTCAGGCTGCCAAAAGAATTGCAGGGACTAGACGGACTGATTATCCCGGGCGGCGAGAGCACCAGCATTATGAATTTAATGCATAGCTTTAGCCTTGTACAGCCGTTAAAGAAACTGGCTCAAAGCGGCGTTCCGGTCTGGGGGACCTGCGCCGGTATGATTTGCCTGGCTAATGAAATCACCGGGTCTAATAATCTTAAGACGCTGGCCTTAATGGAAATTACCGTCAAGCGTAATGCCTTCGGACGGCAGATTGACAGCTTCGAAACGGACCTAAACATCCCTGCCCTGGGTAAAATTCCCTATCATGCCGTTTTTATCCGGGCTCCTGTTATCACCGGCGCCGGTAAATCGGTAACCGTTCTGGCCGAGTTGGTTGACGGCACCCCGGTTGCGGCCCGGCAGGATTCCTTACTCGTTACCTCATTCCACCCGGAACTTACCGGCGACCACCGTTTCCACCGCTACTTCCTTAAAATGGCCTCCGGTAAGTAAGTGTTTAGTTATCAGTTTTCAGCTTACAGCTTACAAGCTCTGTTTATTTTGTCATTCCGGCAGAGCTTGTTCCGTACTTGAATACAGAGAACCGGCATCCGTATGTAGGGGCGGGTTTTTAACCCGCCCGCCCTCAGTGTTTTAGCGGCTGCTCTAAGACCAGCCCCCGAGTGTCATTCTGGAGTCCCGATGACAATCGGAACGAAGAATCTGGGGTTGGGTGGCTTGTGAATAAATCATTCTATAGGAACGGGTTTTATTTTCCCCTTCGTCTTATTATTATCGGTATAAAAGAAGGAGCCCCGAGAAATCGGGGCTCCTTCTTTTATACCTGAGTTTACTGCTCTTCAGTCAGCCTTTAGCTGGTTCTGCGAGTCCTGACAATCAGAACAATAACTACGATAACCAGTATCGCACCGATGCCAATTATCGCCCAAATCCAGGCCGGAGTAATTTCGGTTACTTCCGGTGAAGGAATGGTAATAGTTGTCTCGGCCGGCTGGGTTATCGTTATAGTCGCTGCCGGTTGCGTCGTGATGGTTATCGGAGGAACAGTTTCTGTGCTCGGCGGAGCCTGAGCTACGAATGTGCCTATCTGGCTCTCCCCGATAACGTTCTCACCCTGCATGGCAAAGACCTGAATGAAGTATGAGCCGGCGGGTAAGCTGCCGACCATGTATGACGGAATCGTGGTCATCTGGCTGACAGCCGGATTGTTCGGGTCGGTCGTCCAAATGACAACCTTGTAACCAGTCGCTCCGGGGAAGGCCGGCCAGGAGAACGGAATATTGCTTAAACCGGTAACGCCATCAATACCGATAGTACCAAGTTCAAACGGTTCTGCCGGAGGTGCTATACCATCGACGATGACAAAGTAGGTGTCCTGCATCTCATCAGGAGCCGGAGTAGTTTCATCACCGAAAACGGTCATTTCACCCGCCGGGGCAACTTTGAACCAGACATAAGCACCGCTGCCCGCGACACCCTGGTCTGAACATAACGTCCAGCCTTCCATTGCGCCGCTCCAGTAGTAAATGTTGCTGGCATTGGTTAGACCGTCGGCATAGAGGTTAATCTGGGTAGCCGCATAGTCTGGCGGGCTAGAAAGGAAGATATCGAAGTAGGCAATCGCCGGGAACGGAGGCTCGAGGTCAGTCGGGTTACCGCTCAGGGTTTGACCGCAGACAGATCCGATACCATAATCCCAGTCATAGTTTCTGACTGCGAAACTGGCATCTCTGGAATCGACCGGAGAATTGGGCATCCAACCATCATCCGGAGTCCAGGCAAAATAAGCGTAGGCACTGGTGTTGGCCACAGTCAGGAATGGTTCGTAAACAATATCTTCGGTGTCGCCAATCATGCTAGCAGCAGCCGGCCCTTCTGCATCACCCCAGTAGTTGTGGTCGGCGTTTAAGAGTTCGGAGCCGTCCTTTAGTACGTTCATCGTATTGCCGGTAATGTTGTTGCCGGTAATCCATGCAGTATGAGTCTGACCGAACGCTGCAATAGCGAAACCGGCATTGTCCTTAATCTGGTTGTTGAAGATACGAAGTTCGAATGGATAGTAGAGGTCTATGGCACCGGTAAAGTCTTCGTTGTTAACCGTGGAATCTTGAATAGTATTGCCGAAGACTTCACCTTTGCAGCCCCAGATTACCAGAGCGTGCTCAAGACCGGTAAAGGTGTTATTCGAGATTTCAACAGGAGTGTTGAATCCGGAGTTATTCCAGTCGCGGTAACCGACACCGCTGCTACCATTGAAGGTACATCCGGTAACCGTCAGGCCGTCGACATTAGTGTTGGTTTCTATACCATAGTCCGGATAGTAAGCGATGGTCTGGTCAAGGGTGAAGTTACAATCTTCAATGGTAACGTTTTCACCACCGACAAGAATACAGGTATCCGCATATCCGCCTATTGTCGTAGCATCAAAGCTGCTATTGCTGACGGTATTACTATAGCCACCGACATAAAGGAAAAATTCAGGCATTGATGCCGGTATACTCATTGTGTCCGACTTCATCCAGGTCATGTTATCCAGAGTATTATACGCACCTTCAATGTCGGAGGTGAAACCGAAACCCATCACCATAAAGCCGTCGATAGAGCAGAAAGAAGCATCGACATCAAAGCCGCCGATAATCATAGAGCCGCCGGTTGAGGTTACGGTTATATCATCATTATAAAGTTCAAACACACCGGGATATGCACCGGCACCTACTTTAACCGTCCAGCCTTCCTGAAGGGGGGGTAATAAGCCAATAGCCGGCTCCGTGCCCAGATAGGCACCCGCCGCATTGTAGTACTGGATTATGCCGGGTGAGCTTATCATGAAAGGTGCTGATTGAACCGCTGCCGGTTCTTTACTGGTAGCTACCGACAGTGTGTAGTAACCGGCTGCATCCGGATTGATTACACCAAAGATTTCAACTTCCCATATATCACCGACAGTCAGATCAGCCGGTACATCAATATCTAATATTCCAGCTGCTTCAGCAAAATCATCAACATAAGCTGGAGCACCATTAATCTCAGCGGTGTCCACATCTTCAATGTTGAATCCGAGTGGGAAGATAACCCTTATGTAATCTACATCGTCATTATAAAGGTTTAACGCACCAGTCATGTCTATCGTATAATTAGCTGTGGCACTTATGGTTGGGTCGTCTGGCCCTGCAGCAACGATAGTTACAGCACCGGCCGGTATAAAGCCTACACAAAGGCTGGCTAATAACGCCACCGTCAGTGCTAAACTGAAAATTTTAAAAATAGTCTTTTTCATCGACCTTTTGATTTTCTCCTTTTTATTTACTTCCTCTCCGCCGGAAACCGGATATTATCAATATTTATCCTTACCTTTAACGGAGAAGACTTTATAACCATTTGATGGCTGGCCATGAAATCTATTCACTCTCCCTTAACGGGTACACGCAGACACACCACCTCCCTTATATATAAGGTTATATAATACTATAGCACACTTTAGTGTTTTGTCAATACCCGCCGAACGCAGATTGACATAATTATTATATTTTCCCGGATTTATTTTTACCGCTTTTTTCCCTCGTTACAAGGCTTCTTCCGAATTCTTTATTACGGAAATATTATACATATTAATTGTTAATCAATTATTAGTTATATCTTTTATAACGCCGGAACCTGTACTTCTGTCAGTTTTATGAATACTAACCCCCGGAATTTACCCCCGGTTATTTTAGACCGCAAACCTCGTATATCAGACCTTTCCAGAGTGCTGAACAAGTCTCCTGTATCTCCCTTTGGTAAAGGGAGAGAATTTTTTATTTTGACAAGACCATAACACTTTTTCGGTGCACTCTCTTTGGCTAAGTATTATACGGAGGTTTTCCTGAAGCATTACAAAATATTTTCATCATATTATCAGTTTCCAGCTTATAGGTAAGTTTATTCTTGTCATTCTGAGATGAATTCAAGTATCCTCGTCAGGACACCATCAATATTTTCTTATACATCATTATTCCAAAACCTGACTACCCGATAATCTCTACTTTCCAAATAATCCGTCCTTTCTTGATCTTCTTTCATTTTAAATAAATCATTATGTTGCCCGCCATCGACTTCCACAATCAACTTTTTATCAAAACTGATAAAATCAACGATATAGTTACCGATAGGCTGTTGGCGGCGAAACTTGACGCCATTTAAATGTCCATTGCGTAATTGAGACCACAATTTTCTTTCCGCATCGGTCTGATTGTGCCGTAATTCTCTGGCTAATTTCGTTCCTGCTTTATTTCTCACGTTTGAATAACACCCCTCACTTACATCTCTCCCGCAAGGGGAGAGAGAATAAAGTGACCTTGCCTATCCTTCGATATTGAGGAAATTAAAACAAATTTCCCCTCTCCCTCGACGGGAGAGGATTAAGGTGAGGGTGAACAAAGTTAATGAATAACTTATACCGTCTTCAAATACTCACTAATAGACGTGCTGGCACGTTTGCCGGCGCCCATCGCGCTGATAACCGTCGCTGCCCCGGTCACAATATCGCCCCCCGCCCATACCCCGTCCTTCTTCGCCTGGCCGGTAGCTTCATCCGCCACGACTGTCCCGTGAGAGGTCGTCGCCAATCCGGGCGTAGTCGAGGCAATTAACGGATTCGGTGTGGTTCCCAGGGCTACAATCACCAGATCGACATCCATTATAAACTCGCTGTTCGGCTTCTGTACCGGGCGGCGGCGTCCCGAAGCGTCCGGTTCGCCCAGTTCCATCTCGTAGCATTCCATACCGGTTACGAAGTTCTGCTCGTTACCGATAAACCGCTTGGGATTAGTCAACAGCTTAAATATCACGCCTTCTTCCTCGGCATTTTCGGCTTCCTCGTGCCGGGCCGGCATCTCTTCCCGCGACCGGCGGTACACGATATAGACCTTTTCCGCCCCGAGCCGTAAGGCACAGCGAGCGGAGTCCATCGCCACATTCCCGCCGCCGATGACGGCTACTTTCTTACCGATTTTTACCGGCGTATCGTACTCGGGGAATAGATAGGCTTTCATCAAATTGACCCGGGTTAGAAATTCGTTAGCCGAATAAATACCGTTCAGATTTTCTCCGGGGATGTTCATAAACATCGGTAATCCGGCGCCGGTACCCAAAAAGACCGCTTGATAACCGCCGGCGAACAGCTCATCTACCGTCGCCATTTTACCGACTACCGAGTCCAGCTTGATATCCACGCCCAGCGACTTAACGAAGTTAACTTCGTTCTGGACGATTTCCTTCGGCAGACGGAATTCCGGAATACCGTACATCAAAACGCCCCCGGCGACGTGCAGCGCTTCAAAAATAGTGACGCTGTGTCCGGCTTTCGCCAGGTCTGCCGCCGCAGTGAGTCCTGCCGGCCCCGAGCCGACAACAGCCACCTTTTTACCCGTTGCGGGCGGTAACGTGACCTTCTGGTTTTTCATATTCGCCCGTTCCCAGTCGGCAACATAGCGTTCCAGCCGCCCGATGGCTACCGGGGCACCCTTCTTGCCCAGTGTACATACCGATTCGCATTGCGATTCCTGCGGGCAGACCCGGCCGCAGATACCGGGCAGAGCGTTCTTGCCCTTTAATATCCTGGCGGATTCTTCAATATTACCCTCGGCAAAAGCCTTAATAAATTCGGGAATATCCACGCCGACCGGGCAGCCGGTCGTGCAGGGGCGTTTCGGACAGTTGATACAACGGCTCGCCTCTTCCCTGGCCTGTTCAAGGGTATAACCCAGAGCTACTTCCTTAAAATTCCTCCGGCGTATCTCCGGCTCCTGCCGGGGCATTTCCTGCCGGTTTAAATTCATCTTAGCCATATTGACCTCCGGTGACTATATTTTTTCTATCCTCTCTCCCTCAAGATTCTTATATCCAGCATTTATAGGGGGATAGAGTTAGAGTCAGCCCCTCCTGCTAGTTCCCTCTCCCTTGAGGGGAGAGGGTTAGGGTGAGGGTGATTCTTCATTATTACTTATTCGCCTCATTAAACTTCTTAATCGCCCGGCACTGGTCATAAGCGTGCTTTTCTTCTTCCAGATACGCCCGCTGGCGGGCACCCAATAAGTCCCAATCAACCTGATGGCCGTCAAAATCCGGCCCGTCTACGCAGGCGAACTTGGTCTCGCCGCCGATAGATACACGGCAGCAGCCGCACATCCCCGTGCCGTCCACCATTATCGAATTCAGGCTGACTACCGTCGGTACTTTAAATTGTTCAGTAGTCTTCGAAACAAATTTCATCATTATGCTCGGACCTACCGCAACCACCCGGTCAACTTTTTCCGACCCCAGAATCTCTTTTAACGGTTCGGTAACCACGCCTTTTCGCCCGTAAGTGCCGTCATCCGTCGTGACAACAAGTTTATCGCTGACACTGCGCAGCTTATCTTCCCAGAAAATTAAGTCCTTACTGCGGGCACCCTGTATAATTTCCACTTTATTACCTTTAGCCCGCATCGCCCGGGCTATCGGATAAATCGGCGCCGTACCGACTCCCCCCGCCACACAAACTACCGTACCGTATTTATCCACGTGGGTCGGCAAACCCAGCGGACCGACGAAATTAGCCAGCGAATCGCCGGCTTTTAACTGGGTCATACGGTACGTGCTGGCCCCGACCTCCATAAAAACGATGGTAACCGTGCCGGCTTCGGCATCCCAGTCGGCTAGTGTAAGCGGAATACGTTCCGCTTTATCATCTATCATTACAATAACGAACTGACCGGCCTGGGCTTTCTTGGCCACCGCCGGAGCAGCTATTTTAAACAGGTGAATCGCAGGGGTTAAATCTTGCTTTTCCAGAATCTTATACATACTGCCTCCTGTAGCTTTACTATGTCTAAAATATTTGGCGGGAGTTGTCTACCCTAAAAATACGGTGAAAAGAAATACGCAAAAACAATTTATCATTTAAGTTCCGGGAGAATCAAGTCTTACCGGCTGAATCTTAATAATTTTATTATCTTACCCTTCAATTAGTTATTTTTAAGTATTGCTAAATTAATACCTTGTGCTAAAATAAGAGGTTGTAGGCGCTGCCAAGGGAAAAACCAACGTATCCTTTTGTAACCGCCTTATTCACTTTATTTTATACGCGTGGGGTGTTTTAATGGAAATAGAATTAATACATATCGGTTTTGGGAATATCGTTGCGATGAACCGCGTTATTGCCATTGCCTCACCCAATTCGGCACCGATTAAGCGCACAATTCAGGAAGGCAGGGACAAGGGTTTACTCATCGATATGACCAGCGGCCGTAAGACTAAAGCTGTTATCTTTACCGATAGCGAACATATAGTATTAGCCGCCCTGGCACCGGAAACTATTTCCGGCCGTTTACTCGCCAGCCGGTCGGGCATATTCCCTAAACTTGAGCAGGAGGATGAAGTCGACGAATCCGAAAAGCCAGTTTTCGTTCAATCTTAAACCCAGACAGTTATTGGTCGTCCTTTCCGGCCCTTCCGGGGTAGGCAAAGATGCCATCCTGAACCGTATGCGGGAGTTGAATTGTCCGTTGGAGTTCATCACGACGGTCACCACGCGCTCCCGGCGGGTCACCGAACGAAATAATATCGAATATCATTTCGTTACCCGGGAAAAATTCCGGGAAATGATAGCCCGGAATGAGTTTATCGAGCATGCCGAAGTCTACGGTAATTACTACGGCGTTCCCAAACTGCCTATCAAGGCAGCCCTGGAACAGCATCAGGATGTCATCGTTAAAGTCGACATCCAGGGTGCCCAGACGATAAAAAGACTGGCTCCGCAGGGCATCTTTATTTTTATCATCACCCCGACTCTGGAAGAATTGAAGGACCGCCTTTCCAAGCGCCATACTGAATCTGCCTTTGATTTATCTTTACGCCTGAAGACCGCGGAAAGTGAACTGGAACAACTGCATCTTTTTGATTATATCGTTGTCAACCGCCGGGACCAGATTGACGGCGCCGTTTCCGATATCAATGCTATTATTCAAGCGGAGAAATGCCGTTTGGTACCCCGGGAAGTCTCTTTAAGCTAGCCTAACCCGGGGATGAGCCTGAGTAAGAAATAGATGAAAGCGGCAATGAGGCCTGCCGCCGGTATCGTAAATAGCCACGCCCAAACGATTCTCGCCGTAACCCCCCAGCGCACCGCCGAAAGCCGGTTAGCCGAACCAGCCCCGGATATAGCCCCGGTAATCACATGGGTCGTACTGACCGGAATACCCATATGAGTTGAAGTAAAAATACTGATGGCAGCCGCTGTTTCCGCACAAAAACCATCTATCGGCCTTAATTTCGTTATCTTTTGCCCCATCGTTTTCACAATACGCCAGCCGCCGGTAACAGTTCCCAGAGCAATGGCCCCGTGGGCACTTAGCACTACCCATAACGGTACATCAAAATTCGGGAGTAAACCGCCGACAACTAATAAACTGGTGATGATACCCATCGTTTTCTGGGCGTCGTTGCCGCCGTGACCGAGGCTAAAAGCGGCAGCGGAAAACAACTGCAATATACGAGACCATTTATTAACATGCTCCAGCTTACGTCGGTATATTATCCACGATGTAATGACTTTCAACAAATACCCCAGAACCATACCGATAAGCGGTGCGGCCACAATGAAAATAAGCGTCTTGGTCCAACCGCTGGCAATAAGTACTCCGAATCCGCCTTTTACGATAGCCGCTCCGGCGTAAGCACCAATTAAAGCGTGAGATGAACTGCTTGGCAGACCAAAATACCACGTTATCATATTCCAGGCAATCGCCCCCAGCACGCCGGCCAAAACGATTGTCGGCGTGACAATATTGATATCAATCATTCCTTTGCCGATAGTCGTTGCCACGGTGGTACCAAAAATAGCGAAAGCAATAAAATTAAAAAAGGCTGCCCATAAGACAGCCTGCTTGGGAGATAACACCCGAGTGGAAACGATGGTAGAAATAGAATTAGCGGCATCATGCATGCCATTAGTAAAATCAAACGCCAGCGCGAAGATAATTACCGGAATAATAAAATACAAACTGGAAGAGTCCATTTAATCTCCGTACTAGAATCAATTAAGCGTTTTTAAGGGCTACCCCTTCCAGGACATCTGCCACATCCTCACACCGGTCGGTAGCACTTTCCAGATGCTCGTAAATCTCCCGCCATTTGATGACATCTCTAATATCGGTTTCGCCTTCGAACAGCCCACCCAGTGCGGTACGGTAAACCCTGTCCGCCATATTTTCCAGACGGTTGATTTCGACACACCTTTCCAGCATATGTTTATATTCCCCCGGGCGTCTTAGCTGCGTTACCGCCTGTTCTACTTCTTGTGCGGATTTTACGATAATATCGGTTAACTCCAGGGCATGCGGTTTAGGTCGGTCTACTTTATAAACCAGCATGGCATCTGCAGCCGATTGAATAAAGTCCGCGACGTCATCGATACTGCCGGCCAATAAGCTGATATCCTCACGGTCGAACGGTGTAATAAAAGTCCGGTGTAACTGGGCCATTACCTGGTGCGTAATGCTGTCTCCGTGATGTTCAATCTCGGTTATCTCTGCTACCAGAGCTTCCACATTTTGCCAGTTGTCCACCAGTTCTTTAAGCTTCAAAGATGCCCTGACTATATTTGAGGCACCTTGTTCGAAAAGGTCATAAAATTTATACTCACGGGGCATTAATGAAATTTTAACCACAGCAAATCCTCCTTGTCAGACGGAGAGATTTAAAATACAAAAGAAATAAATGAGTAACGGATGGGAATTTAAAGAGAAGCATTCGGCAAATGGTTTTCAGCCATACTTGCATCAATAATCCAAAACCCTTTCCCTCATTAACCTTAATTAGTGTATTTAACCGAAGCCCCCGTTGTCAAGGTAAAAGTCTGGTTTTAATATTACTGAAAAAGACGTTAATATTCGGGATAACTTCCGGGGAAAAGGTTAGGGGAAACAAAATAATTAAATTGACTACCCCCCGTATTATCTGTATCATAGTGCCATAATAAGTCCGGAGAATAGTACATTGAGCAACGCAAAGTTGAACGACATAACAACGACATCATCCGACGTCTGGCAATGCCTGTTTTACCCGAAGTCTGTTGCCGTTATCGGGGCTTCGGAATCCCCGGGGTCATGGGGAAACGGCATCATGCTGGCTCTTCTTGAATCAGGCAGCAGACGTATCTGTCCGGTCAACCCCAAAGCCGGCAAAGTACTCGGCCTGACCTCTTATAAGAGCATACTCGATATACCTGATGCTATTGATTTGGCTATCATCGTGGTCGCTGGTTTACAGGTTCAGGGCGTTTTAGAGGAATGCATCCGTAAGAAAGTTAAAGCGGCTATTATTATTTCCGCCGGTTTTGCCGAGATGGGTGATGAAGGCCGCCGGCTCGAAAGTAATCTGGTAAATATTTCCCGCCGGGGAGGCCTGCGTTTTATAGGCCCTAACTGTATGGGACATGCTAATACCTTCGCTCGGTTATCTACTTTCATCTTAGCCTGGGATATTAAGCCGGGTCCGGTAGCTATCACTTCTCAAAGCGGTAATCTGACTATCCGGATAATCCGTAAAGGAATCAACTCGGGATTAGGTTTCAGTAAGGTTATCAGTACCGGGAACGAAGCCGACCTCCGGTTGGAAGACTGCCTGGAGTATCTCAGCCGGGATGAGGAAACAAAAATAATCACGGCTTACATCGAAGGCCTGCGGGAAGGGAGACGTTTTTTCCGCTTGGCCAAAGATATTACTACCCGGAAGCCGATTATCGTAATCAAGGGAGGCGGAAGTACGGAATCCGCTAAAGCGGTCCGGTCCCACACCGGAGCTTTGGCCGGCTCGGATGCAATCTTCACCGGTGTCTGCAGGCAGGCCGGGGTGATTAAAGTAGATGACGATGACGAGCTCTCCGATGTGGCCTTCGCCTTACTCCATCAACCGTTGCCTCCCAACAAAAACATTGGCATTCTTACTCTTGGCGGGGGTCTGGGAGTTATGACTGCCGAAGCCTGCGAGAAGGAAGGTTTAAAAATCAGCCCCCTTCTTCCGTCGACGCTGCAGAAACTGGATGCCTGCTTACCCCCGCGGTGGTCCCACGGGAATCCTATCGATATGGTCGGCATCAGTGCCGCAGAGTTTTCCAAGATACTTTTATCCCTCTGGGCATTAATGGAAGATGACAACATCGGTGCCGTCTTACTGGAGGCCCCGGTAATGCTGGATGACGACCACCTGGAAAAACGCATGCATCTCAATCCTGAGGAAATCAAAGCTTATCGGGAAAAGGATATTGAGAACTTAACTCTAATCAGGCAGCAGTCGGAAAAGTGGGGGAAACCGGTAATTTTTATCGAACCCGCCCCCGACATTGCAAATAAATTCCAGACTTACCCTTTCTTTCACAAAGCCGGCATCCCGTACTGTCCCGATGCGCGCCGCGCCGCCCGCCTATTACACCATCTTTCCCGGTATCATGATTACTTGCACGCTTCCCGTTAAAAAGAATTGCGTGAAAATTATATTTGCCAATAATTTCTAAATCAGCTTAAAGGGTAATAGGGGGAAGCTCCTGTGCTTGCCCGAAAATGGCTGGTTTAATATCAGCCGTTATAAATATAAGCAAAATTAATATTGTAATTTATGGTCTCAGACCAACTCTTGAAAAGAGAGAGCCAGCCCTCTTCATTCTATTTCCTTCTCACGCGAAGTGGAGAGAGGACTAATTTATAGGCAAATAGTTTTCAGGTTATTATTTATGGTTTTGAGCTTTGAGATTTGATTTTTAATCTTTGTCCTTTAATTTTTGATTTTATTTTATTTCTCCCTTCACCCCTATCATAATCTCTTTCACCGGAACCTTAACGCCGCTGGTGGCTATTGCCTGCCGGGCCATATGCACCAGCCCGGAGCAGCAGGGCACTTCCATGTGCACTATCGTCAGGCTCTTCGGTTTCGCCGCGGCCAGCACCTGAGCCAGCTTTTCCTGGTGGGCATCGAAATCATCCAGCTTGGGACAGGCTACCAGTACCGCTCGCCCGGCTAAAAAGTCCTCGTGCAATTTAGGATAGGCGAACGGGACACAATCCGCTACCAGCACTATATCTGCATTTTTTAAAAAAGGCGCTTGCGGTGGGACCAAGGTCAGTTGTACCGGCCAGTGTCCGAGGCTTGATTTCACTCCACCTCTCACCGATTTTCCGGCCGGTTCTTTACGCTCGAATTCCTGTACTGTTGCCGAAGAACACCCGCAGGGTAAGACTTTCTCGACTTCTTTTAAGTGATGTTCCACCGCCGCTTCGCTGAATGCCTCCGCCGGCCGCTCCTCGATAGTTATCGCTCCTTGCGGGCAATCTCCCAGACAAGCTCCCAGGCCATCGCAGTAAGTCTCGCTCAATAACTTTGCCTTGCCTTCTATGATTTGCAGGGCACCTTCGGCACATTTACCCGCACAGTCACCGCACCCGTTACACTTTGCTTCGTCGATATGGACAATTTTACGTACTATTTTTGTCTTCACGCCTTGCCTTCGCCTCCGGCTTCACTCATTATTTGTTTCCAGCGTTCCTCCCCCAGGCACTCCCGGGCATGCGTACACCAGTTGATACAGGACGGTACCTCGCCGCGGTTAATCTTATAACCGCACTTCGGGCATCTTACCCGCTGCTCATCGGAAAATATTTCCGCGTCCGCCCCGCATTTCGGGCATTTTATTACTTCGACTCTGAGGTTTCTCATATCCTGACCCGGACATTTCATCGCCCACCTCCTGCAATACCTTCCAATTGCATCATAACACCTGTTTAACGCCGTTGCTACTCTCACGCCAAATGATTGAAATCACTCCCGGTCTTTCTGCCAGGTGCTCCCTGGACTTTCAGACAGGTTCTTATGCATCGAGGTGTGTTCACTTATCCTCCCTCACAAAGTCAGCCCATGTCTTATAAGGCTGTTTAATACCAGCTACTTCAGCAGGCGTTGAATTGGCAAGACTCATATGCGGTCTGAAATAGTTATAATGGACTAGGAAACCAGAAAGTATAAGCTCTGCTGTATCCAGTGTTTTGAATCCTCTTAACGTCTTCGTTCTATCCTTTAACGTGCCGTGAAATCGCTCAATGAGATTGGTATTTATTTCAGATGAAATACCCCTCATTTGTATATGGTGAGTATCAGCACCGAATATCCTTTCAATACCGTCTGGATAGACACCTAAAGCGTCTGACAATATGAAATGGGGTAACTTACCAGCTTTGTTTTTAGCTCGATTCATTACTGTCATTACATCGTGAATGGCGCGGGTATCGGATAAATGAGAAGCTAATAAATAACGTGTTTCTTCATCTATCACGTCCCAGAACCAGACGTTATGACCAGCTATCTTTAGTACCGTTTCATCACAAATCCAAGTGGTCGAAACGTGAGGGTGTAAAGTATCAAAGTAATCGAGGGCTTTAACAGTATAGTTAATAATCCATCGGTAAACGGTAGATTCATTAACAGGGTTGCCTCTTTCGTTTAGTTGTCTTGTTATCTCTGTAAAGGAAAGCCCGTCATAATACTGGCTAAGGCTTGCACCGATTAACTCAATAGGCGTTTGTTTTTTAAATGGAGCGTCCTTATCAATAAACTTACGCCCGCACTTGTTACAGAGATACTCTTGAACACCTTTACGTGCGCCGTATTTTTGAATATCGGTAGAACCGCACCATTTACAGGAGATAGGCTCTATTTCTGGATAATGAGTTTCTTCAAGGTGAGCTTCTTTAAGCGGATACTTCTCGAATAATTCGACTAACTTGGGATTTACACTTGGTTTATTTTCTGTCATTACTAACCTCCTTAATCCAATCGTTCTCTTTGTCAGTTATAAAAAATTTAAATGTTTGTTCGTATGGTTGACCTTTTTTCAATTCAGGGTCTGCAAAAACCTGAAAAGTAATATCTATATTTTGGTTTAATTTTGCAAAACCATACCGTTCAATGTATTGGCTGTCAGGCATATGCAAATATCGGTATTGCTTCCCGTCATTTTCAAGCGTTATCCCATTATCTCGTAATAATATTATCTTTGCTTTGTCGCCGTTTTTTATATAAAAGTCACCTATTCTTGGGTCTTGAATGTAACGCTCTAATGTTTGTCCTTTATAACCAGTATTAGGCTCACCGATAATGTTATTAATGCCATTCCAGTTAATGTTTTTTACCTCGAATTTAGCTTGATGGCGTCCTTTGTTTATTACCTCAAGATATAGATTCTTGCTTTCGACCACTGGTCTTACCTCGATGTATGGTTGTTTATCTTCTAGTTCCTGTATTCGCTTATTAAGAGACCATATCCATTTGTAAATAAAGAATAAAAACAGTAAAAAGCCTATTAACTCAATCCAGCGCCAATCAAAAGGTTTTGCCACACCTCCGAAGTCTAGTGCTATACCCATCGCCACTATAGCGCTACTCATAATAGACCCCAAGAGGTGAATATGTTTTCGCATTGTTTTGCCCTCCTACCGTGTTTGGTAGGATTATAGCACTTACCCCACGATAGTGCATGAGAACTTTCAGACATTGACACTTGGAAAAAGGCAAGCTACACTTGAAAGTGAGGAGATAGGATGATTTGTCCGGCTTGCAAAAATGATATGATTGTCGTAGAGTATCAGCGCATCGAGCTGGATTTCTGCCCACAATGCCGCGGCGTCTGGTTCGACAGCGGTGAGCTTGAGTTAATGTTAAAATCAGCTAAATTCGATGAGGCTTCTTTAAATGAAATAAGCCGTCTGGCGGAGGTTCAGACTACTGAGAAAACACGGAAGTGCCCGATTTGCCGCCAAACAATGGCCAAAAATACCATCGGGCGGAAATCCCCGGTATTGATTGATGTCTGCCCCCGCAATGATGGTCTCTTTTTTGATGGTGGTGAGGTACACCAGTTAATTACCCAACTGCCCGCGAGCGAATTGGGTAAAGAAAACCCGGTAATCGATTTCCTGAGCGAGGTTTTTAAAGCCACGGGCTAATAAAAAACCGGTCTCAGAATAAACATGGAGGTGTTTTATGGGTTTTATTGCACTCTGGATTATCCTGGCTATCATAGTCATTCTTGGCTTTTTCTTCTGGGCCACATACAACGGTCTGGTACGGCTACGCAATGAGGTAAAAAATGCCTGGGCTCAGATTGACGTCCAGCTGAAACGGAGACATGACCTCATTCCCAACCTGGTAGAAACCGTGAAAGGCTATAAGGACTTCGAGCGGGAAACCCTGGAAGCGGTTACCAAAGCCCGCAATATCGCTATTGCCTCGCAAGGCGGTGTCGCCGATAGAGCCAAAGCAGAGGGCGAATTAAGTTCCGCTTTGAGCCGTTTGCTGGCCGTCGTCGAAAGATACCCCGACCTTAAGGCCAACCAGAATTTCCTGGCCCTCCAGGAAGAGCTGACTTCAACGGAAAATAAAATCAGCTTCGCCCGCCAGTTTTATAATGATTCCGTATTGCGCTATAACAACCAGACCCAGATGTTCCCTTCGAACATCGTAGCGAATATGATGAACTTTAAACACGCGGAGTTCTTCGAGGTTAAAACCGCCGAAGAAAGAGAAGTCCCGAAAGTCAGTTTTTAGTAACATTGTTTTCCGGTTATATTTAGCCACTCCGACTTATATCGGAGTGGCTACACGTAAATCAGGCACGTTAGTTTTTATTTTGCGACATTTAATATTTGATTTTTGTTTTTGATTAACGATGTGGGAACAAATTAGAGCTAACCAGCGAAAATCGACTATATTGGTAATCGGTATGGGACTTTTATTACTCCTTATCGGTTACTTCCTCGGCTATTACTTTATCGAAGACGGTATCATCGGCCTAATTATCGCCTTTGTTATCTGGGGCATTTTAAGCCT
>JAFGLR010000055.1 GCA_016927955.1 Dehalococcoidales bacterium | reverse complement strand
CGCTTCATCAGGCTCCAGATATGTTTTAAATACTCGATTTGCTGGCGGAAATTTAATTTACTGGTACCCTTTGTCCGCAGGGCAAAGACAAACGGTACTTCTACGACTTTCCGGATTTTGCCCATATAAAGCGTTTCCAGCAAGATTTTCCAGCCGATGGGTTTAAGCTCGACTCCATCTACGACTTCTCTCTTCAAGGCAAAGAAACCCGAGGTGATATCTTTTACGTTACGGGAGACAGGCAGCAGGATATGACTAATCATAATGGCACCTTTGGAGATGATTTTCCGGGTGGTGCTCCAGTTCTCCATACCGCCGCCTTTCACGTAGCGGCTGGCGACAGCCATATCGGCTCCGTCTTCCAGAGCCCGCACCAGTTGAGGAATAAGTGTAGGCGGATGCTGTAAATCGGCATCCATAACGACGAAATAATCGCCTTTAGCGGCTTTAAAGCCATCGGCTACGGAGATAGCCAGGCCTCTGACACCTTTACGGACAATAATGCGAACCGGGTATTTTGCGGATAGCGATTGGGCCAATTCGATAGTACCGTCACGGCTGTTATCGTCCATCAAAACAACTTCGTATTTAAAACCAGAAAGAACGAAATGTAACTTCTCTAACAGAGGAACAACGTTGTCCTTCTCATTATAGGTAGGGATGATTATCGAGATAGTCTTATCCAAATTTCGTTAGAAGCTCCTAACTAATATACGGTAACGACTTATGGAACATTACCAGATTATTTTAGCAAGAGGAGCCTGAATAGTAAAACGGTGTTAACGATTTAAGAGTAAGCTCCGAATTCCAAGATGCAAATTTCGAATAAATCTCAAATCACAATTAAAAATGACTAATTACCGGCTTAATCTTTACGCAGGATTAGTTTGAAAGCTTCGACGATAATGGCGATGCCGATACCAGCCATGACGATAATTAAACTAATTTTCACCCATTGCGACCAGGGTTCTCCCTCGAAAGTGAACGGGTAGACGGAGTATATCAGGAAAACTACGAAGAGGGCGATGACACTAGTAATAACCTGCGCCAAATGTTTGAACCAGCCGGCATCAAAGAATATAAAAAGGAAATTGGCGATAATGGTGGCACCGATAGAGAGGTTAATAGCCCACAATACGCCGGAATAGTCTAAAGTCAAAAAGGACAGGTTCCAGTTGGGCAGGCTGTTGAAAATAAAGAGGAGAACGAAATTAACAATAATAGCCGCAATATAGCCGCTTCTACCTTTTTTACCTGACTTCTTTTTGGCCGCCGGTTTACTATTTTTAGGCATATCGTAGTCTAACCTCTTTTATTGTGTGTATTAATTAAATATTATATCACCCTTACAGTAAAGATACTCGGCTGTTGGGGCAGGTATAAAACCTGCCCCAACTAACTTTCCGTATTTGCCGTTAACTGATATCGAAGGGCGGGTAGCGGTCGGTAACCATTAAGAAGGCGTAACCGAATACTCGATACCACCAACGATAATACCCCACGACAAAATCAAAGAATGATTTGGGATAACGGCCGGTAAACAATATGGCAAACCAGGCAATAATTATACAGAAACACGCAGCGATACCAAGGAAACCAAGAACAATATAATGGGGAATAGCTAAGAACCATTTAACCAGCGGCATACCGCGTTCAAGGTCTTTCTTCACATCCGGGTATTCCATATTAAAATGAACAGCCTGTTCTTCATCGGTGGAGGGATATTCATCACGCAACAATGCCAGAAAAGTGCCGACACGCAAGCTAAATCTGCTTAAGGCTAGGTTCCAATCGAACCACCATTTGGGGTATTTCTGCCGGAATAGTATCATCAGCAGTAATGGTAAAATTACTACGCCCCCAGTTGCCAGTGTCCATTGAAAAGGGTCTTTCCCTAATTCGATATTACCACTGGATAATAACGCAATAACGATAGCAATGGGTATGATAACAAATATCCGGAAGAACGAAGTCAGGCGGTCAAGTTTGCGGTCGGGGTAATCAACAGACAGAGTAACGGGATAGGGCTGGTTCTGTACGGCCATTGTTTTTTCCTCCTGTTATGCATTTGATAGCAGCTTTTAAGAGAGTATTATAAAGGCAAAGGAAGAACAAAACAATAACCTGACGTATTGTTTTTACCTGACCGGTTGGGCAGGTATCAATTTTTGAAATATCTTCGCCGGAAATAAAGAGCAACGTTGACCAGTCCGATAAGCACCGGTACTTCCACCAGCGGGCCAATGACGGCGGCGAAGGCCTGACCGGAACCGATACCGAAGACAGCGACAGCCACGGCAATAGCCAGCTCGAAGTTATTACTTGCGGCGGTGAAGGCAATCGTGGCGGTCTTACTATAATCGGCACCGGCTCGTTTACCCATATAGAACGAAACGAAGAACATTATGACGAAATAGACTAACAACGGTACGGCTATTTTCACGACATCTAATGGTATTTGGATGATGATTTCGCCTTTCAGCGAGAACATCACGATAATGGTAAATAACAGTGCCGCTAGTGTTATAGGACTAATTTTAGGGATGAATTTATACTCGTACCATTCACGGCCCTTTGCCCTAACCAGGAAAAAGCGGGTAAGCATACCGCCGAAGAAGGGGATACCGAGATAGATAAAGACGCTTTTAGCGATTTCGCCGATGGTGATATCCACAATCGAACCCTGCAGGCCGAACCAGCCGGGTAAAACAGTGATAAATACATAAGCATAGACCGAATAAAATAATATCTGGAAGATAGAGTTCAGGGCGACCAGTCCGGCGGCGTATTCGGAATTGCCTTTAGCCAGCTCGTTCCAGACGATGACCATAGCGATGCAGCGTGCCAGACCTATCATAATCAAGCCCATCATATATTCAGGGTTAGGCCAGAGATAGCCGAGGAAAAGAATCGCTAGAAAGAACATCAGGATGGGACCGATAATCCAGTTCTGCACCAGTGAAAGGCCGACGATTTTCCAATTACGGAAGACCTTGCCCAATTCCTCATAACGCACTTTAGCGAGCGGCGGATACATCATCAGGATTAAACCGATAGCGAGGGGGATAGATGTCGTGCCGACCGAGAAATAATTAATTGCATCAGCCGTGCCGGGAATAAAATAGCCGAGTCCGACACCCAGTCCCATAGCGAGGAAAATCCAGAGCGTCAGAAAACGGTCGAGAAAGGAAAGCCGTCCTGCAATTGTTTCCGGTGTGTTATTCACGTTAAGGGCTCCTTGTTTATAACAAATCTTATGGCTGAACCAGCCAGCAGGCTATTCTCAGCCAACTATTCAGCCTTTAGTGTGTTGATGCCTTTCGGTTTTTTCTTCCTTAAACTTATCCGGTTCGTATTTCCGCTGGTATTCATGATATAAGGCAGCTGTGTATTCGGTCTTCACACCGGACGGAACGTAGTTCTGAGTCTCAACTCTTTTCAGCAATTCTGTCTTGATAGTTTTCGTATCAGCTAGCTTCAAACCAACAACTTCCTGTAAAATATTATCCAGATTCACAATACCCACCCGGAACCCGTCGGGGAGGGTCAGTTTTTTTATATTACCCGGTTTGTTATCTAGCATAAAACTATCCTTTTCAGTGAATTGAATTATCGCGTATTATGGTGAAGCTTTGCGGTAAGACGTACTCTGTCGGAGCCTTCGGGCACATCCGGTACCGGTACGTTCGGATCTCTCTAAACGCTTTTTATCCAGTACGGCAATTATATTGTCTTTCATAAATTCTTTAACGGCCTGAGTCAGGAGGGACTGACATATTTTGTTTCCTGAGGTATCGATAGAATAGAGAGTCCAGAGGCCGCTTTTCCTCATTCTGAGAAAACCGACTTTACGGAGGTCACTCAAACCGCGGGAGGCTTTAGATTGAGATATTTCCAGAGCCTGCATTACCTCGCAAACACAGCACTCCCGTTCCAGAATCAAGTTAAGTATTCGAAGTCTGGTCTCATCGGATAGCGTCTTAAATACTTTTGATATATGTAACATAGAACGACTCGCTATATGCATATTATTGCATATAATAGCTTATTTAGCACAAATAGTCATTCCGGCAAATGAAAATATCTTTGGATTATGAATCTAAATGGGTGGTATGTTATAATTTTATCCGTTCGGGGCGTAGCGCAGCTGGTTAGCGCGCATGGTTTGGGACCATGAGGTCGGCAGTTCAAATCTGCCCGCCCCGACCACCGTTTCAGCCCTTATTTACCCCATAGAATCCGGCATTGTCTTAGCTAACTATTTTTAATATTGCGGTGGATAAGTTTCTTCTGCCGCTGGAATCTGGGAACCAGACGGTCGGTTATACAGTTCGAGGACAGTACCGAGAGTTTTCCCCGTATCCATATACGCATAAGACACATACGGCAGACTGCCGCTCATCAGGATGCCGATTTTATGTTTCTTTAAAGTCGTAACGGCTTTATCAAAATCTCCGGCGTCAACGCCAATATAATGGACGCCCTCACCGTGTTTATCCAGGAACTCGCGGTAAATACTCGGTCCGGTTAGCGGCTGGATAAGCTCCCATTGAACGTTGCCCATATCGGTAATGGCAGTTTTCATACTGAACTGCACGGGTCTGCCGCGGACTTTCATATCGGTCATTCGCGGCGGCTGTACGGTTGTAATATGCCAGGGTCCGATACCGTAAATGTCCCAGTATTGCTTAACCGATTTCTGTAGGTCAGCAACGACGACGCAAATGTGGATGACCTGACTAATTTTCAGTTTTTCTTTTTTCGTCATTTTATTCTCCTTACTTAATTGTTTAAAATAGCTTTAAGCCAGTCGATAACAGTCTGGACAGCCGGTTCCTCCCGGCGTAAACGGTGACCGGCGCCCTCGATTAGCACCAATTTTTTAGGCTCGCCAGCAGCATTATAAAGCTGTTGGGCGTCAGTTACTTTCACTAGGTCGTCCTGTGTGCCGTGAACGATAAGTAATGGCCGAGGGGCTATTTTGCCGATATCATGGATGGCAGTGGCTTCCTTGAAGCCGGCTAGCCATTCTTCTATTGAAGCAGGGAAATCGGCGTCGCGTACAATGCCGATACTGCGGAAATATTGAATTAACTGCGGGGGATTGGTCATTACCGAAGCAAGCTCGGCAGGACAGGCACAGGCGGCGACGGCAGCGATTCGTTTATCCTTTGCCGCAGTACAGACGGAAACAGCGGCGCCGGCACTGTAACCTATGAGTGCCAGTTGCTCGCGGGCGACCTCAGGTTGCTGCGCTAAATAGTCGATAACGGCTTTTAAATCCCGCAGCCAGCCTCTCATATCGAAATTGCCTCCGCTGTTACGTGCGCCACGGAAATTGAAAATAAAGGTAGTAAAACCCTCTTGACAAATTCTTTCGGCCAGCACGGGGTAGCCGCCGTCGCCGGGGTCGACCGTGCCGGAGGGGATGCCATGGCAAATACAGACAGCGGGATAAGGAGGTTGATTTCCCGGCGTATAGAGCGTACCGGAAAGTTTGATACCATCAACAGTAATGATTACGTCTTTTTTATTCATATTATCCTCGGAAATTTAGAATTGTTTAATAAAATTTAAGCCCGTGTTTATGCAAGGAATTATGAATCATCCTCCTATTAAATTCAAAGCTTAAACCTCAAGGCTATAACTTAAAATTAATTACCCTCACCCTGACCCTCTCCTCCCGATTTTATCGGAATCATACGGGACAGGCTATCAAGAAAGAGTAAACTAACAATCAAGTGACTAACGTTTCAATAATACCAGAAACTCCGTATTGCCCGAAGCACCGAAAACGGGGGAGGCGACCAGCCCACCCAGGCGGAAATTGTTATCCGTAAGCCATTTGACGAACCGGCCGATAACCAGAGCGTGTATAGCCTTGTCTTTGATGATACCGCCTTTACCCACCTCTTTTCTTTTAGCTTCAAACTGGGGCTTGAGTAGGACGACCAGATAGCCGTCATCTTTTAGTATCTGGGCAATTGAGGGAATTACTTTTTCCAGCGATATAAATGACAGGTCGAGAGTGGCTAAATCGACTTTCTCAGGTAATGATAGCGGATAACGGGCGTTGGTCTGTTCCATAACGACAACCCGTTTATCCTGCCTTAGGCGGTAGTCCAATTGGCCGTAGCCGACATCGACGGCATAAACCCTCGTTGCTCCGTGCTTGAGCAGACAATCGGTAAACCCGCCGGTAGAGGCACCGATATCGGCGGCGACTTTGCCGGCAACGTCTAATCCGAATTCGTGCAGAGCATAGTCCAGCTTAAGACCGCCCCGGCTGACAAATGGCGGTGGCTGTTGGAGAACAATCTCAGCGTCTTCCGTTACGAGGGTGCCGGGTTTAACGACCGGGCGGCCGGCTACGGAAACCTCCCCGGCCATAATAAGAGCCTGCGCTTTGGTTCGGCTTTCCGTCAAGCCACGAGCCACTATTAAGTTATCAATACGCTGCTTGGGCATTTTAACTGTTAACAGTTTACAGTTAATAGTTAATAGTTTACAAGGAAGTATTAATAATTTATCGGCGTTTAACATATTTGCGTTTGTGTTCCGGTTGCAGGTGATTAGTAGAATGGTTAGAGCTTAAAAAATATTTTAGCTAGTACGTATAGACAGTATTGACAAGGTTTCGCAGACTGTGTTAGTATATCAAATGTTCGATATGATGAACTTTGTGACATAGAGTAGCGTCTAAGGTGATTAGCCAAACGTAAAGCGGCTTGGCGTAAATCGCCGAGCCGCTTTCTTTATGCCCAAAAAAGCACATTAACAACTGAATATTGTATAGCTGACAAAAACAAGTAATAGAAAAAATTGACTAATACCAAGTCTGAAACAGGTCAAGCGGTAAGAGCACATGGTGAATGCCATGGCATCAAGGGCCGATGAAGGGCGTGGCAAGACTGCGATAAGCCTCGGTGAGCTGTCTAGCAAGCTTAGCCGG
>JAFGLR010000054.1 GCA_016927955.1 Dehalococcoidales bacterium | reverse complement strand
TTGTTATCTATCAAATCAAGCCTCAGGGATATATCCGCCGCAGCTATTATTAAACTCAACCGGGCGGTGTGGAATAAACCAAAAGCCGGCGTTAATGATAAGTGTATCTAAACTCTGATACAGGCTACCTCGTGACCGTTACCAACATCACGGAGTGGCGGCACTCCCTGTTTGCACTCTGGTATAGCCTGGAAACAGCGGGGATGGAAAGGACAACCGGACGGCGGATTTAGCGGGCTGGGTACCTCACCCTTGAGGATGATGCGCTCGCGCTTTTCTTCGATGAAAGGGTCAGCCACGGGTACTGCGGAGAGCAGTGCCCTGGTATAGGGATGTAACGGGTTATCATACAGCTCTTTTGACCTGGTAATTTCCACTACATGACCCAGGTACATTACCGCTACCCGGTTGCTTATATGTTTTACCACCGAAAGATCATGGGCGATAAAGAGGTAAGTCAGGCCATTTATCTTTCCCTGTAATTCCTGAAGCAAGTTAATTATCTGTGCTTGTATGGAAACATCCAAAGCTGAAACGGGCTCGTCGCAGATTATTAAAGCAGGTTCACAAGCCAGAGTACGGGCTATACCGACGCGCTGTCTTTGTCCACCGCTAAATTCATGGGGATAGCGGTTGGTCATTCCAGGGTCCAGACCAACCATGTGAAATAACTCAGCGATTCTATCCTGATATTCTGACTTGCTGCCAACCCAATTATGAATTTTTAGCGGTTCGCCGACGATTTCGCCAACGTTTAGGCGAGGGTCCAGCGAACTATAGGGGTCCTGGAAAATTAGTGCTATTTTCCGGCGGATATCCCTTAGTCTTTTTTCATGAACATTGGTAATATTCTCTCCATCGAAGACGATGCTTCCGGAAGTTGGCTTATATAGCCGTATAACGCAACGCCCGACAGTAGTTTTGCCACAGCCGCTTTCTCCCACCAGGCCTAACGTTTCACCTCTGGTTATCTTTAAAGTAACCCCGTCAAGAGCTTTAACGTCGGCCACTTTTCTCCGGAAAAGGCCCTTGGTAACCGGGAAGTACATCTTCAGGTCTTTGATATCTAAAATAGCCTCATCTTGTTGCGGGTTCACCTATCTTCTCCTCGGTATTAACATAGCACCTGACATAGTGTTGGTCATGTAAATTTGTAAGGGGAGGCCATGTCTCCTTTGAACATTTCTCAATCCTGTAAGGGCATCGTGGTAAAAAGGCGCAGGTAGGTGGCATATTAATCAAATTAGGCGGCATACCATTAATGGGGATTAGCTTTATCCCCTCCTTCTCATCCAGCCTGGGTATACTCCTGAGTAGTCCTATAGTATACGGATGGCGCGGCTTTCTGAATATATCTTTGGTAGTACCGGACTCGACCACGCGCCCGGCATACATTATATATATTCTCTGTGCATAACGAGCCACAACGCCTAAATTATGTGTCACAATAACCAGCGACGCCTGAAATTTATCCACCATATTTTTCATCAGCTCTAACAGCTGTGCCTGGGTGGTAACATCCAGTGCCGTAGTAGGTTCATCGGCTATGAGTATCCTCGGGTTACATGAAAGTGCCATAGCAATCATTACTCTTTGCCGCATGCCACCGCTGAACTGGTGGGGATAATCATGAATACGTTTTTCTGCAGCCGGAATACCCACTAGGCCAAGCAGTTCGATTACTCTCTTTCTGGCATCTTCACCACCCATCCCCAAATGCAATCCCAGCATTTCAGTTAATTGCTGATTAATAGTCAATACCGGGTTGAGCGAGGTCATTGGCTCCTGGAATATCATAGCTATTTTAGCACCACGAATAGAACGCATTTCCGCCCCGTGTGCAGTATATTTGAGCAGGTTATGACCTTCAAAAATCACCTCACCCCCGACTATTTTACCCGGCAAGTTGATTAATTGTACTATCGATAACTGGCTAACTGATTTGCCGCAACCGCTTTCACCCACTATGGAAACTATTTCCCGCTCGTCCAGATAATATGAAACGTCGTCGACAGCCTTGACTATGCCGTTGTCGGTATTAAACTGTGTCTTTAGGTTATTAACCTTTAAAAGCTCTGCCATTTTCTATTCCTTGTTGTTTAAAGTAGGCCTCTTAGCCTTGGATCGAGGGCATCCCTCAAACCGTCTCCTACCATGTTAAAACCAAAGACGACTAACATAATACATATACCCGGTACGATAGAAATTATCGGGTTAGTAAGTAAATATACACGGCCGTCATTAACCAGGCTCCCCCAGGCGGCTGCCGGCGGTGAAATTCCCACGCCTAAAAAGCTGAGGCCGGCCTCAGCCATGATAGCGCCACCCATCTGCATAGTCATCATAACAAGAAGTGGGGCGAGACAGTTTGGCAGAACATGACGTAATAGAACGCGCAGATTGCTCGCTGCAATAGAGCGTTCCGCCAAAATATAATCAGTTTCCTTTATCGAAAGAACTTGCCCGTAAACCGTCCTTACATACCCGGGTATGAGACCGATCCCGACGGCAATCATAACGTTTTTTAAACCTCCCCCTAACAAGGCACAGATAACTAGAGCTAATAATATCATCGGAAAACACATTAGCATGTCTGTTACTCTCATTATGACCATTTCCACCCAACCGCCAAAATACCCTGCAAGCAAGCCCATAACCGTCCCAATAACAGAAGCGATAACCAACGATACTAAGCCGACCATCAGTGATATCTGTGAGCCGTAAATAATACGGCTTAACAAGTCTCTTCCCAATGCATCTGTTCCAAGAAGATGTTCGCCGGAAGGCTGGGCTAAAGTATTGTAACGATCTTGAAGATATGGGTCATAAGGGGAAATAATCTGGGTAAGTGCAGCCGTTAATAAAAACAATACAATAATGACGAAACCAAATACGACTAACTTCCTTTTAAAGAAGATCCTGCGAATACGGGTGAACTCGGAAACGCGCTTAGGTATTTGTGGCGATTCAAAAGTTGCTGTTTTTACCTGTGACAATTGTAAGCCCCCATTATGCGTAGCGTATTTTGGGATCCAACCAACCGTATGAAATTTCTACGATTAAATTAACTATGAGCACGAATGCTGCCGTTATTAATACAATACCCTGCACCACAGTATAATCCTGTCCCAATACAGAGCTAACCGCCAGCCGGCCGATGCCGGGAATGTTGAACACGGTCTCAACAAATACAGAACCTCCTATGACAGTATTAAATATAAGGCCTAGTAAGGTTACTACCGGTATCATCCCGTTTTTTAAAGCATGCTTCATGATTACATTTCTTTCAGCCAAACCTTTAGACCAAGCCGTGCGGATATAATCCTGACGCATCACCTCTAACATACAAGAACGGGTTTGACGTGCTATCGCAGCAATGGGGAAAATGGTCAAGCAAAATACCGGCATGATAAGTTGCCTGGTACTCAGTCCGAAGTCAACGAAAGGCGACGTATAGCCCTGAACCGGAAGCCACCCTAAATATAGGGCAAAAATGTATATCAATGCTATACCTAACCAAAAAACGGGTATTGTTATACCTATGTTTGCGAGTGTAGTGGCTACCGTGTCTATCCATGTACCCCATCTCACGGCGGCTATTACCCCAAGTATTATGCCTAGAATAGCACTTATAAAAAACGCTATAAGGGATAAATGAAGGGTTATGGGCAACTTTTGCTTAATCAGTTCTGTCACCGGAGAACCCATGGCAATTGATTTTCCCAAGTCGCCTTTAAGAGCATTACCGAACCAGGATGTATATTGTTCATATATAGGTCTATCCAATCCAAAATCATGCCTGGCTGCGTCTATTTGTTCTTGGGAAAGCTCTGTCAGTTGGCCGCTGGTATAGTAAATAAGAATGGGATCGCCTGGCAGCAAACGAACAGCCAGGAATACTGCCAAGGTAACTAAGACAAGCACGATAACGGACGTTATTAATCTTCGTATAATAAATGTAGTCACGTTTACTTTTTCTCCAGATGTATTTTATCTGGTTAATATCTCATTGGGAAGCTTTGTCATTTCATACTTAATACTAATTTTATTTCCAAAACAACATACCTAAAAGCTTTACTATTTTAGTTCTCTCAATTATGCTAAAAGCCTTCACTTTTGCAAGCTCTATGTCACCAAAAGCCTCCTCTATGACAACATCCACATAGCACCTGAATATTTAAAGTTCACTATACACTAAAAGATATAGGATAAGGTCTGCACTTAAACGGAGAAATAAAGATGGCATACTTATAAAATTCCTTTTCGCACTTCACACAACCGGTACTATAATTGTGATAGGCAATCTATGCCTTCTTCGGTTTTCCATCCATTTTAATTACATCCGTTCCGGGTTATTCAGATATTCACCTATTCACCGGTTTGGCTAATTTGATTTACACAAGCATCCATGTCGTCACCCCATTCGTGCTTAAATACCGCATAACTGCCAAAACAAACAGCAACCCCCTCAAAGTGGCAGACGTAGTTTTTATCTACGAAGATTATATCGACTCCTTCACCCCTGGTCTTTATAGCGACAAAACAATCTGCCATGCTTCTGCTAATAACCAATATGTCAGTCTCAATCGCATTCTATTTTGTTATCAACTCAGAACTCTTTTACACACTATTATATACGTGTTTGTCGTATACGATATCATTTACGGTGTCGATTGTCAAGAGTCCCTAACAATAACATACTTGACAAAATTTTCTTTTAGAATAAAGATATATATACCTAGACAGTCTATGTATTTTACAGGACAGGGATGTGGACATAATTAATATAGTATTATTGGGTATTGGTGCGTTTTTATTAGGTGCCTGCCCGTTTTCACTATGGGTCGGACGTTTCTTTTTACGTAAAGATATCCGGAACTATGGGGACGCTAATCCGGGTGCCTGGAATGTTCTCAGAGCCGGGGGGCGTAAGGCATTTGCCCTAGCGCTGATACTGGATGTAGCTAAAGGTATTCCGTTTATCCTCATCGCTGACCTGCTTTTTAAATTAACTTTGTCCGCATTGCTGACAATCGGTTTTTGCGCTATTCTCGGACACGTATTTTCTCCGTTTCTGCGGTTTCGAGGCGGTAAGGCAGTAGCCGTTACTTTCGGTGTGTTAGTAGCTTTACCGCAGCGGGATATGTTTTTCGCTCTGGTAGTGTTTATAATTATAAGCGTCCTTTTTATCGAAGTTCATGCCTGGGTAGTTATGATTGGTACGATAGGCTCTCTTACCTTTCTTATCATTACTGGTATTAGTATTGCTGAAATAGTTTTTATGACTGGTATTCTATTCATATTCGCTTTCCGGTATTTCTCAGAACTAAAGACGAAACCAGGTTATAAGGGAGTTCTGGTGAACCTGTTTCAGGCGGTCCGGCGATGATACTCCAGCTGATAATAGCCCTACTGCTATTGTTATTTGCCATTAATCTTTATTTGAATTTAAGGAACTTAAAACGGCCAATGGTTAATAAACCATTACCGGAGGTTCCACCGTTGGTTTCGGTTCTCATACCGGCCCGAAATGAAAAATTGAACATCAGAAACTGTGTGGATTCTTTAATCAAACAGGACTATCCGAACTACGAAATAATTGTTCTCGATGATAATTCCACGGATAATACGGCAGAAATCGTCAGGCAATTAATAGACACCGATAGCCGGATTCAATTATTCCACGGCGAGCCTCTGCCTGAAGATTGGGCTGGAAAACCTTTCGCTTGCTATCAGCTTGCTCGTAAAGCCAGGGGGGATTGGTTACTCTTTGTTGATGCCGATACGACTCACTCTCCCAATATGTTGCGAGGCGTCATTAATCTGGCTTTAGCGGGAAAGGTATCACTCCTTTCGGGCTTTCCCCGTCAGATAGCTTTTACAATGCCCCAAAAAATCGCTATTCCTATGATGTATTTTATACTTTTATCCTGGCTGCCGATGTGGTGGATACACAAATCTCCGAAGTTACGGCCTTCGCTGGCTATCGGGCAGTTCCTGCTATTTCCTCGGGAAGCTTACTGGCGTATGGGTGGTCACCAGGCAGTTAAGTCCAGAATACTTGAGGATGTCTGGCTGGGGGTCGAGGTAACCCGTGCCGGCGGGCGTCATATCGCGATTGATTTATCGGAAATAACATCCTGTCATATGTACCGGAATATGGCGGAAATGAGTGAGGGGTTTGTCCGCTGGATGTATTCGGTAGCTTCATTATCGCCGTTATTTTTATGTGCGATGATGGCAGCTGGTTTTATATTTTATTTAGCACCATATTTTTGGCTCTGGCGTGGTATTGTTCAGGGATATGCAGCTTTCTGGTTAGGACTGGTCGGTTTACAGATTATTATCGGTTTTACGATGCGTTATCTATTGGATAACCATTTTAAAGAATCAATAGTGTCCACGGTGTTATATCCTTTAGGGATAGTATTTTTATTATTATCTTGCCTCCGAGCTATTTGGCAACTAATGACAGGCGTCGGCGTTCAGTGGAAAAAAAGATTGTATGATAAGGAATCGTGCGTAAAGTGATAGAAGAACAGAAAATAGAACTGACTATCGATGGTGAAGGTTTGAGAAATATGTTCGCCGCAGCTACCAACTGGCTGGAGCGGGTAGTTCCCGGTATTAACGCACTGAATGTCTATCCGGTGCCTGATGGCGATTGCGGTACGAATATGCTTTTTACCATGCGCGCCAGTCTGGCAGAAGCCACTAAGGCCACCGGGAACAGTGTATCTGCCGTATCTCAGGCTATGGCCAAAGGGGCTTTAATGGGGGCCCGCGGTAATAGCGGTGTTATCCTATCGCAAATCTGGCGGGGTCTGGCTGAAAGCCTGAAGACGAAGGTCGTCATTAACGGTAAAACCTTTGCTGAAGCTCTTAGCGAAGCATCTGCAACTGCCTACCATGCGTTAAGTAATCCTGTCGAAGGTACGATTCTAACGGTCATCAAAGATACGGCTAACGCAGCCCGAAATATAGCCTCAGCTAATGGTAACCTGGTGTCGGTACTGGAAACCTCGGTTATAGCGGCACGTAATTCCGTAGTAAATACACCCAACCTGCTGACCGTATTGAAGGAAGCCGGTGTTGTTGATGCGGGCGGCCACGGTCTCTATACTTTGTTAGAAGGTGCGATGCTCCATCTTAAAGGAGAAATAGATAGTCGTTCGCCGCAAATGGTAGCCAGCGATATCCCTGTGGCAGTTAGTCCTGTAGAAAACGAACAGCCGGAAGAAGAAGCCTACGGTTTTTGTACCCAATTTTTACTGACTGATGATAATCTGGACGTTGCCCAACTACGTAACCAACTAAAGAATATGGGTAAATCTCTTATCGTAGTGGGTGATACTAGTACAATACGCGTTCATATTCACACGCTGGAGCCGGAAAAAGTAACAAAATTAGCTGCAACAGTCGGCACTTTAAGTGATATCGATATCCGAAACATGGACGAACAGCACAAAGACTTCTTATTGATGAACCGGGAAAAGGCTGCTATGGAAACAGCGGTAGTAGCAGTAGTTAACGGTGACGGGTTAGCTAACGTTTTTTCCAGCCTCGGCGTTGCGGCAATTGTCCCGGGTGGGCAATCGATGAATCCCAGCACCATGGATATATTACAAGCTGTCGAAGCAGTACCATCGAAAAATATCATCGTATTACCTAATAACAAGAATATAATATTAACTGCCAATCAAATTATATCGCTGACTAAAAAAAGGGTCATGGTAATGCCTACCGAAACAATGCCTCAGGGCGTTTCGGCAATGGTAGCTTTTGTGCCTGAAACGAGTTTCGCCGACCTTATCGAAAATATAGCGGAAGCGATAGCTAAAGTTAAAACGCTGGAAATTACCCGGGCGACTCGCTCGACCCGCCTGGACGGTCTGGATATAAAAGAAGGGCAGTATATCGGCTTGCTGGATGGTACACTATATGCCGCAGCCGACAAACCTTCCGATGTCGTCTTTAATCTCCTTTCACGTATCGATATTTCCGGCGCCAGTATCGTTACGATATATTTCGGTGTCGATACCAAAGAGACCGATACCGAAGAAATAAGACACCTGATTAGCTCTAAATATCCCTCTCTGGAAACCGAAGTGGTTAACGGCGGGCAACCCCATTATCACTTTATCATTTCGGTAGAATAATGGTTTTTCAAGCATGCTATACATTTTAACTGGTGTTCATCTTTTCCTGGCTTTGGAGTTTTGATTTCACGTGAATTTGACATATCAAATTACGTGGTGATAAACTAAAAATTCAGGTTCGTTTTCATGTTCAGCAATGTGTAGAAGGAGGAGTATTTATACCTATGAACATCATCGTTTGTGTTAAACAGGTGCCTGACCCCGAAGCACCCCCCGCCAGCTTCAAAATTGATGCGGCAACCAATACAGTAGTACCGCCTCCGGGTGTCGCCCCCGTTATCAGTCCTTTTGACGAACAGGCCGTTGAGGCCGCTTTACGTACAAGAGAAGCTAAAGGCGGTAAAGTAACCGTACTTAGCCTCGGTACGAATTTATTACGCGATGTAGTAAAGAAGCCCCTATCCATGGGTGCTGATGAATTAGTTCTGTTGGAAGATGAAGCTTTTACGAAAGGCGATAGCTGGTCCACCGCTTTCGCTCTAGCTGCGGCTATCAAGAAAATCGGCGCTTATGATATTATTTTCTGCGGTCGGCAGGCTGCTGACTGGGATGCCGGTCAGGTGGGCACCGGTATTGCCGAATTCCTCGGTATACCCTGCGTTACTGTTGCCAAGAAAATCGATATTCTTGACGGAAAAGCCAAAATAGAAAGAGTGTTGCCTGACGGTACCGAAATCGTTGAAACCCCCTTACCGGCTCTGGTAACCGTAACTAATGAACTCGGCGAACCCCGTTATCCTACGATTAAGGGTATTATGGCTGCTAAGAAAAAAGAACCTATCATCTGGAAACCCGCTGATATCAGTGTAACTCCGGAAGAAATTGGTGCGGCCGCCAGACGGACTAAAATGGTTAAACTCTTCCAACCCGTAAGGGAAGGCAAATGCGAAATTATCGGCGGGGAGACTCCGGAAGAGGCTGCGGTTAATCTTGCGCTTAAATTAAGAGAAGCTAAAGTTCTCTAGTAATTAATATTCCTTAATAAGTTCTTAACAAAATTATGGCATAGTAGGAGGAAGATTATAATGGCTGATAATAAAGGCATTTTGGTTTTTGGTGAAATAGCCGAAGACGGTAAACTTTCGGCTATCGCTACTGAGTTACTTGGTTGCGGCAAAAAATTGTCTACAGACCTTGGAGAAGAACTGGTTGCTGTCATTGCCGGCAGCGGTATCAGCGGTTTAGCCGCAGAAGCGGTTGCTTTCGGTGCTGATAAGGTTTATGTGGCTGATGACCCGCTTCTGAAAGATTACCAGAGTGATACGTATCTTCAGGTTATGAGCAAACTGGTCGCTCAGGTCAATCCGAGCGTTTTAATTTTGGGACAGACTGCTATCGGGCGTGACCTGGCCCCGCGTCTGGCTTTCAACTTGAAGTCCGCCGCCACGCTTGACTGTGTCGAACTGGCAATTGATCCGGATTCCAAAAAACTCCTGCAGACGAAACCGGTCTATGGCGGCAATGCCCGGGCTATCTTTACTACGGATTCTTTCCCGCAAATAGCTACTTTACGCGCTAAGGCTGCTGCCCCGCTTGCCAGGGATGATGCCCGTAAGGGTGAAGTCATTCCTTTCGACGCCGGGTTGGATGCATCTACAGTTAAAGTCAAGGTAGCTGAAAAGATTAAAGAGGAAGTTGCGGGTATCAAACTGGAAGATGCCAAAGTGATTATTGCCGGCGGACGCGGTATCGGAACCGCTGAAGGTTTTAAACAGCTTGATGAGCTTGCCAAACTCCTGAAGGGTGCCGTAGGTGCCAGCCGTCCTCCTTGTGATAATAAATGGATTCCTGATTCTGCCCAAATCGGTCTTACCGGTAAAATTGTTACTCCTGACCTGTATATAGCTGTTGCCGTATCCGGTTCCAGCCAGCACATGGCCGGTTGTTCCGGTTCGAAGACAATCATAGCTATTAATAAAGACCCCGAAGCGAATATCTTTAGAGAAGCTCGCTTTGGCGTGGTCGGAGATTGGAAAAAGATTCTGCCTGCGTTCGGTGATAAAGTCAAGGAGTTGATAGCAGGCTAAACTCAGGAGGGTTTGGTTTCGATGAAATTACGCCGACTTATTAGTGGGTTGCTATTGGCAACGTTGCTCTGTATCATGTTGCCGTTGGGTGTGTTGGCTGAGGGCGAAACGACAACTACTACAGAGGCACCTACTACCACGACTACTACGGATACGCCTACTACCACGACTACTACGGAGACGCCTACCACGACTACTCCGGTAATCGGCGTTGAAATGAAAACAGATTATCCTAAAATAGAAGTTACTTCCGGTTCCCAGGTCACCTTTTCCGTTAACATTGTTTATACCAATACCGAGGATACCACAGAAAAAGAATTTGACCTGATTGTTAAAGCCCCGGAGAACTGGACTGGATATGTTAATAGCAGTACCGGTGCCCGGATTGCCTCCATTAATCTGGACCCAACCCGCACTTATGGTGCAAACATAACGGTTTATGGGGTTCCGTCTTCTTATGTAACTCCGGAACCCGGTGAGTACACTTTAACTCTCCAGGTAACCTCTGGCGATATCATTAGCAGCGTCGATTTAACGGCGAAGGTTACCGCCAAATACGGTATGACTCTGGTTCCTGCCGGCACTACTGCGATTTATAGCACTTCAGCTACGGCAGGGAAGGAAACCGTATATTCGATTACTCTGACAAATACCGGCAGTGCACCGATTGACAATGTTAATATGTCTAGCATGGCTCCCGCCAACTGGGTCGTTACTTTTCCGACTACAACAATCCAAAATCTGGCTGCTGGTGAGAAGAGGACTATTGATGTAACGCTGAAGCCGGGAGATAAAGCTATTGCCGGTGATTATATGGTTACGCTCACGGCTACCGGTAAGAATGCGGGAAATCAAAGCGTGCAAGTTCGAGTCACGGTAGCGACGCCATCCGTCTGGGGTATTGTCGGGATAATCATCATTATCATCGTTATTGCCGGGCTGGCGTACATCTTTATGCGTTTCAGCCGAAGGTAAAATGGATAACAATTATATCATCGAAACCAATGGCCTGACTAAAAAATATGACGGTGTTCCGGCCGTAGATGGGCTGGACCTCCATGTGAAAGAGGGCGAGGTCTTCGGGTTGCTCGGACCGAACGGCGCCGGAAAAACCACGACTATTTTAATGCTGTTAGGACTGACCGAACCATTTAGCGGTAGCGCAGCGGTTTGCGGTTTTAATCCGTCTCGTCAGCCGTTACAGGTCAAGCGCCTGACCGGTTATATGCCGGAAAAAGTCGGATTTTACGAAAATATGACTGCTCGGGAAAACTTACAGTTTATCGCGGAGCTAAATAATATCCCCGATAAAGAGATTAGTGAACGAGCTAATGAGCTGATGAAAGCCGTCGGTATTCTCGATGTAGCTGATGAAAAGGTCGGTAAGTACTCCAAAGGCATGAAGCAACGTCTGGGCATCGCCGACGTGCTCATTAAAAGTCCGAAACTGGCGATTCTGGATGAACCCACTTCTGGTCTGGACCCGGATGGTATCGTTCATATTACTCAACTTATAGGCAGCTTACCCAAGCGCGGTACGAGTGTTATTTTGTCTTCCCATCAGTTATTTCAGGTTCAGAAGGTCTGTAACCGCGTGGCGATTATCGCTAAAGGTAAGCTGGTGGTGGAAGGTTCCATTGCCGAGTTAGGCAGGAAAGCAACTGCCGGCCAGTGTGAAATCGAGGTGGAAACAAAACAGCCTACCCCCGAATTGGTAGAAAAAATTAAAGAGCTAGATAGTGTTATTAAAGTGGATATAAAGGGGGATATACTACTGGTCTGTGCCGATACCGACCTCCGGCCTGACCTGGCTAAAATCGTAGTCCAGAGTAATCTTCCCTTGATCCAGATGAAAATCCAGCAGTTGAACCTGGATGATATTTATATGAAATATTTCCAGGAGAAGGAGTAACCGGTTTGCGGGCTATCGTTCGTAAAGAATTAGCCGATTATTTCTCCAGTATCAGGATATTTATCCTGATAGTCCTCGGTTTGGGTATAAGTGCCCTAGCCATTTATCAGGCTGCCCAGAGCATCACTACCAGTACCGATACCGAATTCGTATTTTTGAATTTATTCTCGGGCCAATTATCGGGCGATTACGCCTGGCTGCTGGCATATCCCAACTTCCTGGCAATGTTCTTTATTCCCATATTAGGTATCGCTCTCGGTTTCGATGCGGTTAACCGGGAACGTATTAGCGGTACGCTCAGCCGCCTTATCGCTCAACCGGTTTACCGTGATAATATCATTAACGCCAAGTTTATTGCCGGCCTGTTTATCATTATCCTGTTTGTCTTTTTCTCGGTGTTGTTAATTGCCGGTTACGGCATCAGAATGATTGGCGTACCCCCGAGCGCCGAAGAAATCATCAGGTTGTTTCTCTTCATGTTCACAGTCATCATTTACGGTGCTTTTTGGATGGGGCTGGCAATGCTGTTTTCCACCCTGTTCCGGAATTTAGCCAGTTCCTTGTTGTTATCGATTGGTATCTGGCTTGTCTTCGGAATATTCCTCAGATTCGCCGGTTATTTTATCAGCAATTTCAATATATTCTTAACGATAAGCCGCTTTTCTCCTTCATATCTGTTTTTACAGGCAGTAGATGTTTTGCTCTCCCCTTATGCGCTTAGTTCGAGATTATTGGCTCTGTATATAGATATGTTGGGCGGCGGTGATTCAAGTGCCTATTTGATGACCACGCCGCTATCACTTGGTCAGAGTTTAACGGTAGCCTGGCCTCAGTTTATCACCATTATCGCTCTGACGGTTATTTGTTTTG
Source organism: Dehalococcoidales bacterium (assembly GCA_016927955.1). Classification (GTDB taxonomy): domain Bacteria; phylum Chloroflexota; class Dehalococcoidia; order Dehalococcoidales; family JAFGLR01; genus JAFGLR01. Next base: position 26,707 of record JAFGLR010000054.1, on the reverse strand, counting down.
CTGTTAGCTACATACTCTTTATGCGGCAGGAAATCCGCTCCACGTAAAGCAAATTAGATTCTCATAGTACAGGGGGGCGACTGACTAGTCAGTCGCCCCCCTGTATTTTCATTCTGGGCTTAAATCAACTTTAGAAGATACAAATTACTCAGCGATTAACAACGATGGGTCCGGTGCCAAAAATAAAATATCGCGGTACGGAAGTCCGCCTTGAAGTGGAAACAACCAAGTGAAACTACGGGTTTCCGGTTTAAATCGGCATTCGATGCTTATGGTAGCTCCACCGGAATTATCCTGTTGTACTTCGGGTTGACCGACCTCATACCTGTCCGTTAAAGGAATCCATTTCGTGGTATCTTCGCTTATAGAAGTATTAAATATATAGCTATTCAGCCTATTTGCCAGTATTCCGGCATCAGACGCAGCGGATTGACTATCTTGGTAATGGAGGGCGATTACCCAGAACTTCTCCTTGCCGTCATCTTTAAAGCCCATTCCTGCCAAATCATACTGGTGTAAAACACCCCAGTTTTGAGGAATTTCAAACTGGAATAGGGGCACGTCCTCGATATTACTGGGTAGACCGGCTGTCATAACTATCTGCGGGGCCAGAATTACCCCCGATATAGCGTCTCCTAAACCGGCTAGCAACCACTGACAGGAAGGGTCATCTGCCATAGAAATTTGTGTCTTTGCCATTGTGTCCAGAATATCGGTCAATACTGCCGTCGCCGGAGCCGCTATAATCGTGTTTTCCAGTACCGCTACTCTATTCATAGCTGAAAAGACTTGAGTGGCTATGGGATTGAGCCGATCCCCGAAATCATAGTCCTCATTAATGCTCAAGTAATTGAAGGAATCGTAACTCACACTCTGGTATCCTAGTGCGGTTAATTTGCCAATTATCAGACTTTCATCAAAATTTCCTTCTATGATTGTAAAAGTCTTCGGGGGTGGCACGATTCCTGGATCAAAGCTAGTCCGGTCAATCATATAGATATCAAAACCGGTAAACAATGGATTAATTTCCCTCCAATTCATGCCTAAACCCGCGACTCCTTCCATAGTTAGACCCAGTTTTTTCTGCTCTTCTGCCGATAACTGGTTAAAGGACTCGAGACTATTAATATTTTCAAAACCATATAGTTGTTTTATCTTTGCCTGATCGCCGAACCAGATGTCCTGCTTTTCTAGGAATGAATAAGGCACGTAACTGAGCATTTCCGCCATATCACTCTGTGTTGTGGCAGTCGTACTTGTCTTGCCGGTACAGGCGGCCAACAATGATGTTAATATCAAGAAAATAGCACAAACCATAAATAAACTATTCTTCATATTCAAATATCTCCCTAGCCTGGCGAAAATATTATTAGGCCTCCCTGTCTAATATATTACTTAATAATCCCGATTAGTCAAGGCCTAAGGATAGGGAAATAGTAATTATATTAAATAGTATTACCTGAAAAGGAGATGTAAATCTTTATAGGTGTCCTGTTGGCTGCATATGTAGCGTAAGGCCACAATAAAAAAAGGCGGGTTTTTAAAACCCGCCTTTAAAACTCTCCGATAGGATATAACTTCCTTCTAGCCTGCTGCGGCTTCCTTAGCCGCCTGCGCATCGGCGATGACTTTCTGTGAGATATGAGCCGGTACCTCTTCGTAATGGCTGAATTTCATCGTGAAACTGCCCCTGCCCTGGGTGATTGATTTCAGGTCGATGGCGTAGCGTAGAATTTCTGCCTGGGGTACCTGTGCTTCAACTACGGTATATTCTCCTTCAGGGTTCATCCCCTGGACCCTTGCCCGCTTGGTATTGAGGTCGCTGATAATATCACCGATGAAGTCTTTCGGTACCCGGATGCTGATGTCCATAATCGGTTCCAGTATAACTGGGTTAGCCTGTTGCATGCCTTTTTTCAAGGCCCCCGCACCGGCAATCTTGAAGCAGATTTCTGAAGAATCGACCGGATGGAAACTGCCGTCGACAGCTGTTGCTCTGATATCGATGACCGGATATCCTGCCAGCACGCCCTCTAAAATACCTTCCCTGATGCCTTTTTCTACTGCCGGTATATAGTTCCGGGGAATCGCCCCGCCGACAATTTTATCGACGAACTCAAATCCGCCGCCCCGTTCCATCGGCTCTACTGCCAGTACGGCATGCCCGTATTGGCCGTGGCCGCCGGTCTGTTTCTTATGCTTATATTCTGCTTGAGCCGTACCGAGAATCGTCTCGCGGTAGGGCACTTTAGGAATACTGAGTTCAATACTGACACCAAATTTCCTCGTCATTTTGTCCGCTGCAACTTTCAGATGCGTTTCACCGAGACCGGATAAAATCGTCTCATTGGTGCCGGCATCGCGGTGCATTCTTAACGTGGGGTCTTCTTCCAGTAAACGGGCCAAAGATGTTCCCAGCTTGTCCAGGTCGGCTTTTGTCTTCGGATGTATCGCTTCACTGAAAACTGGGTCTGGGAATATAATCGGGGTTATTATTACTTGGTTTTCCTGCGTACAAAGCGTATCGCCCACGCCGGTTACAGCAAGCTTGGCGACAGCGCCGATATCTCCGGCTTTTACCTGGGGCACTGCTTCCTGGGTCTTGCCGCGTACCAGATATAGCTGCCCGACACGCTCGGCAGCTCCCTTATTTGCATTCCAGACCTGCGAATTGCTGTTGATTGCTCCGGTATAGACCCGGAAATAAGTTAATTTGCCGACATATGGGTCGGCCGTGGCTTTAAAGACAAGAGATGATAAAGGAGCACTGTCATCCGGCTCAATAGTCTGTTCGGTATTGTCTTTAGTGACCGTTACTTTACGTTCGGCCGGTGAAGGCAAGTAGGCTACAATTACATCTAATAATTTAGAGACGCCGACATTTTGCAACGAAGAGGCTGCCAGTATCGGTACGACTTTTCCGCTCATTACGGCCGTGCGTAAAGCGGCAGTAAGTTCTTCGGTATTAATCTCTTCGCCGCCTAGATATTTTTCCAGTAGTTTGTCATCGGTTTCCGCCACCGCTTCTATTAACTTTTCGCGGTATTTCGCTGCCTGTGCCTGCATGTCAGCCGGAACGTCTTCTTCTTTCGGCGGATTGCCGGTGTAGGCCTTCATTTCCAATAGATCTATCACGCCCTGATAACTTGTGTGAGCCCCGATGGGCATTTGAAGAGGGGCACAGCGGTTACCGAATTTCGCCTGTATCTGGGTGACGGACTGGTCGAAGTTAGCGTTTTCCCGGTCCATCTTGTTAACCAGAATCAGGCGAGCCAGTTTGGCATCTTCAATGTATTGCCAGACCTGTTCGGTGCCGACTTCAACACCGGATAACGCACTTACTACGATAATGCTGCCCTCTGCGACTCTGATGGCTGCCTTTACTTCACCCAGGAAATCGGAATAACCGGGGGTATCTATAATGTTGACCTTAGTATTATTCCACTCACAGGGCAGCATCGAGAGGTTGATGCTCATCTTATATTTGACTTCATCAGGGTCATAATCTGACGTAGTAGTGCCCTCTTCTATCTTCCCCAGACGGTTGATGGCCCCCGCCGTAAATAGTATTGCCTCGGATAATGCCGATTTGCCGGAACCGTTGTGTCCCAGCAGTACTACGTTTCGGATGTCTTTCAATGCAAATTGAGCCATCTAAACAAAAATCTCCTTCCTAGAATCGCCCTTGATATTATAACTGTAGTGAGTTAGATACGGCAAGTAACGAAACTAATGAGGCAAGAACAGGGTTGTTAACAGTATTTCTCTAAAAGTGGCCGGTATTAATAGACTGGCCGCTATCACTAGATATTTATTACGGGCTTATCTTATTCGGAATACCGAATTTATCTATCTGGTGCCTCCGAATTTATCGTAATAAACGATTTCAGAGATTTCCTTGCGCGGTCTGGCTGTTGCCGGTTTTACCGGGTAGCCGAGCGGTGTCATGGCGACAACGCAGTAACCGGCAGGTACGTTTAACAAAGCTGCGGCTTTCGGGGCATCGAACATTCCCACGTGTACCGTACCCAGTCCCAGTGCGGCTGCTGCTAGAACTATGTGTTCCATGGCCAGTCCGGTATCATACATATACCAGTAATCGCCCTTGTCCGTTTCCGGTTCCTCGGTCCCGTAGCCTGATTTACCGATTTCTGCACAGGCGACAACGGTTAACGGTGCTTCCCTGATTGCGTTGGCAGCCGGATTATGCGGTGGAAGGCATTCCGCTAGGGCGTTTTTCGTAGCTTGATTATTTATTATGATAAAGCGCCAGCATTGTGAATTCTTCCAGGAAGGTGCCTGCCGGGCGGCCTCAAGAATTTTTGCCAGGTCTTCATCGCCTACCGGGTCGGGTTTGTATTTGCGGATACTGTGCCGGTTATAAATAACTTCAAAAATGTCCATTAATAATCCTTATTCCTTATTTTCCCAAGCCCCGCGCCCGATTAGCGGAACGAAGTAACAACCGCCTAGGTCGGTTATTTCATATTTATCGGCGGTGCGGGTTATTTTGCATAGTTGTTGTAATTCACGTGTGCCAACAGGTATTACCATTCTCCCTCCGATGGTAAGTTGGGTCACCAGTTCCTCAGGAATTTGTGGGGCTCCCGCGGTGACGATAATAGCGTCATACGGGGCTTCTCTTTGCCAACCTAAAGTATCTTCGGCAATATGTACCGAAACGTTATTGTAACCCAGCTGTTTGAGCAAGGCTGCGGCGTTTTCCGCCAGTACCGGGTAACGCTCGGTGCTGACGACTTGCCGGGCTAATTCTGCCAGGATAGCTGCCTGATAGCCGCTGCCGGTACCTAATTCCAGGACTTTTTCATTACCGGTCAACTTGAGTGATTGGGTCATCAGGGCGATGATATAAGGCTGCGATATAGTCTGGTTGTATCCAATTGGTAAGGGCATGTCATGATAGGCTAATGAGCGGGATGAGAGCGGCACAAAAAGTTCCCGGGGTACCCGTTTCATTGCCTCAAGTACCCGCGTGTCATAAATATCGTTACCGAAAGAATCAATCAGCCGGGCTCTGGCGGCGGTAAAATCCATTTAACACCATATTAAATAAAGCGGGGTAATATAAAAGCCAGAACGAACAGGACGACCAACATAATCAGAGTTAAAATACCAATTCTTTTCAATTCACTGGTGACATAAGGATGTCTGGCAGTCACGGTGAGCGGCCGTTCGGATTGCCGCGGGGTAGCCGGGGATGTTGTCTTGGTAGCGGCCGGTTTGGCCGTTGCAGTTGTGGCTGTTTCGGTCGGTACCACCGGTGTCTTATTCGCTTTTTGATACTGTTGTCTGCGTTTTGATTTAGACATATATATTCCTTCCAAAAAGGGAATTATTTAGCTCTGGGATGCGATTTCTCATAGGTTTGCCGGATTTGGTCTGACGTCAGATGCGTGTATACCTGGGTCGTGGATATATTAGCATGCCCTAACAGTTCCTGTACCGACCTTAGATTAGCTCCGCCGCTGAGCATATGAGTAGCAAAGCTGTGCCGCAGGGTATGGGGGCTGATTTTTCCTTCTAAATGTGCTGCTTTGGCATATTCTTTAAGCTTCTGCCAGAATCCCTGCCTGGTTAGTCTTTCCCCGCGCGGGTTAAGGAAAAGAGCATTTTCGCCTTTAGCGCGGACAAGTTTGGGACGCGTCTCGTTCGTATACTCTCCTACCGTGCGTGAGGCTCGTTCGTAAATAGGAATTAGTCTTTCTTTGTTCCCTTTACCGAAACACTTTACGAAATTTTCACTGGTATTAACATCACCTACGTTGAGAGCGACCAGTTCACTGACTCTCATGCCGCTGGCATAAAGCAGTTCCAGCATCGCCTTGTCCCGTTTTGCTTCAAGCGTATCCTGTTGTGCGGGTTGGTCCAGCAGTTGTCTAATCTGGCTTATCGAAAGTGTCTTGGGTAGAGATTTGCCGATATGCGGTGAACCGATGTTATCAGTGGGGTTATCTCTTAGCTTGCTTTCTGCGACCATAAAACTGAAAAACGACTTGGTAGCGGCGACCTTACGGGCTACGGTAGTGGCGGCATAGTTCCGTTCTTTTAGTTGCAGGATATAACCCAGTACTCCCTGCCTGCCGAAGCTTTCCCAGTTAGGCATCGTGTTTATCTTCGCTGCCTCGGCTTCGGCATATTTAACCAAATCGAACAGGTCGTTCCGGTAAGCCATCACTGTATTGTCCGAATACCCTTTTTCAACCGTCAGGTAATTTAAAAAGCTTTCAATTTCTTCATTAATCATCTTTGTCTACCTATTAAACAGAACTCGGAGTTATTTTAACATAATATTATACCCACCTCAAACTATATGCAGGGTAAATCGTAAATTTATCAAATCTGTTAAAATTGATAATAGATTATGGCTAGTTTATTAATATCCGAACAGCTTAAAAATTTACCGGTTAACCCCGGTGTTTACCTGATGAAGCGCGCCGACGGTACGATACTCTATGTCGGTAAAGCAACCAGCCTGCGCAATCGGGTCCGGTCTTATTTCGGTTCTAAGCAGGGGTTGACACCGAAAACCGAACAACTGGTCTCGCTTATTCACGATATCGATTTTTTTGTTACCGGCTCGGAACAGGAAGCGGTAATCCTGGAGTTGAATCTTATCAAGCAGCACCGGCCGCATTTCAACATTCGCCTGAAAGATGACAAGAGTTTTCCTTACCTTAAAATCGATATTAATAATGAATGGCCGCGTGTCTGTATCACCCGGCGCTGGGAAAAGGACGGGGCGCGTTATTTCGGGCCCTTTGCCAGTTCTTGGTCGGTTCGCCAGACCCTGAAAATGATTAAGAATATCTTTCCCACCCGTTCCTGCGATAAACCGATTACCGGAGCTGCCAGCCAGCCCTGTCTGGAGTACCACATTAAAAACTGTCTCGGGCCCTGTATTGGAGCCGTCACTAAGGAAGAATATGATGCAGTAATCCGGCAGATTATCCTTTTCCTGGAAGGCAAACAGGAAGATGTCGTTAAAGAACTCAAACGTAAGATGGAGACTGCTTCGGCTGCCCTTAATTTTGAACTGGCGGCCCGCCTGCGCGACCAGATTCAGGGTGTGTCCAATGTCATTGAAGCTCAGCGGTTTGCCGCTAAGGTCAAAGGAGAGCAGGACGTTATCGCCTTCGTCGTCGACCGCGACCAGGCTTACGTCCAGGTATTCTTTATCCGTAACGACCGACTCATCGGTCGTGAGAGTTTCACATTACAGGGTGTTCGACAGGAAGAACCGGTAAAGATAATGACCGGATTTGTGAAACAGTATTATGATAACGCAACCTATATACCATCTCTAATATTATTACAGCATCCTATTGAAGATAAGACCCTTATTGCACACTGGCTCAGGGAAAAACGGGGTGGTAGAGTAGTTATTGAAGTGCCCCGCCGCGGTCATAAAAAGGCCCTGATGAATACTGTGGCGGAGAACGCCCGGCAGAGTCTGGAGCAAATGAAAATCAAGCAGCTTGCCGCACCCGGGCAACTGGTAGCTGCATTAGCCGAGTTACAAAAGGAATTAAAGCTGGCAAAATTACCGGAGCGTATCGAGGGTTATGACATCTCGAATATCCAGGGGCAGGACGCCGTGGGCAGTATGGTTGTTTTCGAAAGCGGTAAATCGAAGTCATCCCATTACCGCCGCTTCAAAATCAAAACAATACCAGGTGCCAACGATTTTGCGATGTTGCAGGAAGTCATCAGCCGCCGCTTTAAACGGGTCCGCAGCGAGGTTTCCAGCGAAGAATGGGCCGTCCTCCCTGAGCTCGTCTTAATCGACGGCGGTAAAGGCCAGTTGCACGCCGTACACAAAGTAATGAGTGAGCTTGGTGTCGCTGATATACCTGTTGCCGGATTGGCTAAAGAAAAGGAAGAGATTTTTGTGCCGGGACGCAGTAAACCGATTATATTACCCCATACTTCCGGAGGATTACAGCTATTACAGCGAGTTCGGGATGAAGCTCACCGCTTCGCTATCGGATATCACCGGAAAGTGCACAAACGGGAGACCTTTACCTCTGTATTAGACGGTATTTCCGGTATTGGGCCGCGGCGTAAGCGGTCGTTACTGCGTCGCTTCGGCTCCGTCCGGGGAATTCAACAGGCGTCTGTCGAAGAACTGATGACTGCTGAGGGTATGACCCGCCGGATAGCGGAAAACATTAAAAAACAAACCTAAAGCGGGAAACGGTATTAGTACTAAAGCCCGGGATACAAACAAATTACTTAAATCGGGAGAGTTTAATGAGGCCGGAGTGGTCGGATAATTATTGGAAAAATCTGGATAAAGATACTGCGAAAAAGCTGAGGACAAAATGTCCGAAATGCGGCAGCACCAATACCTATTACAATAAAAAATTCAAGGTCTGGCGATGTGCCCGTTGCGAGCATTCCTTTACGGTTAAAGGCTACGGCGAACCGTGGTGGCAGCGTTTGATGTTCTGGAAGAGATAATTGTCTTTAGTGGCAGGTAAAAATCCGCCGGATTTCTTTTTAGCGCCCGGAATCGGGTAAATTGGCAACTCGAGAAGGTTCTTCTTTAATTCTCTCCATATCCCGCCCGCAGCATACCAGTGTCCCCCCGCCAACTTTTACGACTCGTACTACATTACCGCAGATATTGCACTTGTATACTTCACCAACCTCTTTTACAGCCATTAGCTTGCCTCCTTAATAAATATGTTAGCAATAGTTCCTTTAAAGTTAATATATTATAACACGATATCATATTAACTATACCGGAATAGTAAGAATATTATTTTCAGCTTTTCCGAGGTCTATCTGGACTAATTCATTCTTTAACTGGTAATATATGGTAAAAATGTCCGTAAAAATATTTAAGTACGGATAATGCAGGAGATTTCGTGGAACCTGAAATCATACAATCGAATAGGATTCCTCCGGTGCCTGAAGCCGCTAAACCAAAGGGAAAAATCTGGGGCGGCTGGCCGACTGTCGGCTTTAGTCTCGTCATTTTTACCGTTTATTTCATAGCTCAAACTGTAGTTGCAGTCGTATTTGTTTTCAACCGGCTAATAAGTAATCCCGGTGCTTTCGATACACAGGCAATTTTAGAACTGGCGACCAATGGCGATTTGGTATCCATCGCTACGATTGTATCGGCTGTTTTCGGTCTTGGTTTTATCGTTCTCTTCATTAAAATCCGCAAAGGGGCCGGTCTTTGCGACTATTTGGGATTGGCATCAATCCCCAAAAAGGCCTTTTTAATTTCGGCGGCTGTTGTTGTCGTATTACTTCTTATATCATCATTCCTCCCAGAGGTCTGGAACATTTCGGAAGATGACGGTTTTACTTCCAATGCTTATCAGACTGCTACCTGGCCGGTTTTATTGTGGGTTGCCGTGGCCGTATTTGCCCCGTTATTCGAAGAAGCTTTTTTCCGCGGTTTCCTCTTTGTGGGTCTTAAAGAATCGCGTTTGGGAGCTGCCTGGGCGGTTGTTTTTACATCTCTATTCTGGGCTTTGCTGCATATTCAATATAGTACTTACGGTATAGTCACTGTACTGGTATTAGGCATAGCTCTCGGTATTATCCGGTTGGTAACTAAATCACTATGGAGCACCATTATTTTACACAGTCTATGGAATATTGTGGCTATGGTCGGCACGATACTTTACGTTAACGGGTAAGCCCCTTAAATCACTTTTACAAAGGACGCTTGTTCGCCTATAATTGAGTGTATAAGAGAATTGTTATAACGCTAATTTAACGCAACTTTCTCATATATAGCATCAGGCCAGCGTAGCTCAGTCGGTAGAGCAGCGCTTTCGTAAAGCGCGGGTCGTAGGTTCGATTCCTATCGCTGGCTCCACAACTATCGCGAGCTTGTCGATTTAGCGAGCTAGCGCTAATATCTTGGTTAACATTTTGCTTAACAGCGCTTAACACTTTAAAGTCGGAGTTGCTTAACAGTTTATCGGTCGAGGGTCGTTTACCGTTAAGTACTTGAGATAGATAACTCGGTGATACGTTTAGCTCTCTTGCGACTTGTCTTAACGATTTAGTTTTCATTTTTAACCTCGCTTACTTTCTTCGCTTTACGCTTCTCGGTCGAACACGTCTGACATTTACAAGTGTGTATCTTCTCGTTTAAGTACCACTTATGTTTACACTTCTTACAAACGCGAGTAACGCCGATGCCCTTACACGCGACAGCGTCTTCGAGCTTAGCGTTATCGTGAGGACATTTACCGGTCGAGACAAGAATGTAATTAGCTTTCTTAGTCATTATCGATACCTGCCTTTTCGAATATCCAGTCGAGTTCGTTACGACCGAGTTCTCGCGCTATATCGAATCCTCGCCAGAACGCTTCGCGATAATCTTCGCTTTTATCGACTAGGGCTTCATCGACCTTTACTTTCGCTGTAGCGCGGAAAGCTTTTAGCGCTTTAGCGACTTCGCGACGAGTAATAGTGTCCGACTTTACTTTAGTTACCATTTCGTACCTCCGATTAGTTTTTATTTTTAGCGTATACCCGACGCGTCTTACTCAAAAGTCTAATCCCGACTAAAGGGCAATAAAGGCAAGACGCTGTTGCGCTTAAGAGCTTTGCCGTTCTCGTCGGGTCGTAGGTTTTAGTTTCTTACGCCAACTTAATAGATAGACTTGCTCGGCTGGCGTTAGTTTGTACCCATCGACTCGTTTCTGAGCGATTTCGATAAGTCGTTTCGGTAGCTTACTTAATATCGCCTGTGCATCGACCTTATTCTCTATCATCTCCGAGTTATCTGCCTGCGTTAGAGCTTCGGGTAACGGCTCATAATCGTCTTCATTCGAATCTGCTCTTTCTAAAATCGTTTCGACGCTATCTGGAATAATGTAGGGTATTTTAAGAAACTTTTCTACGAAATTACCGTCGAATACACTTAGTCTTTTTACCATTTACAAACCTCTTTTAGTTCTGTTTATAAGTATACAATATTGTATACTACTTGTAAAGAATCTATCTAACAAAATATTTTCTTAGTTATATTTGTCTATTGTGCTATAATCTTAAATAGAGCGAGAAAATATCACGTTAAACGTGGCTACGAACGCGAAACTAATTAAGAGGTAAGAAATGAAATACTTAAAGCAATTACGCGAACTTACGGGTCTGTCTCAAGAAGATTTTGCGAAACGTCTTAACATCTCGCGAGCTTGGGTAGCTCAACTTGAAGCTAACGAGGACAAACAGCCGAGCGAAGAATTAAAGAATAAAATTCGTGAGGTCGTTCTTATACGACTTCTCGTACCTGTTAGACGATTAATGACCGAGCCAGCTCGAATAGAGGATAGCGACCGCGCCGCAAAAGTCCTTAAACTAATTGAGAAATCATTCGGTCGAGACGAATTAGCAAAACGACGCGTTCTTCTATTAAGCATAACTGACCCTAACATAGTTCCAGCTATAGTTTCCGCTGAGTGGGGATTACATCTACGCGAGAACTCATTACAGACTAATAATTGGCTAGATATTATTAACCTCGACGATTATGACAATCTAGACGATATAGAAAGTACATTCGCTAAACTAACGGATTAACGCCCTAGACGGTATAAATCTTCTACGAATACTAAGATACTACTCGCTACCGAAAGTCTCTAGATTCAACGCCTAGACGCGCCTAGCGCGGTTACGCAGTAAATAATTGGAGGTAGTTATGTCGCTTAAAACGATACTCGAACAATTACGTACGTTAGCTAAGAACGCGAAGCTTAAAGAGCAGTACCCGGATTGCTATAAGCTTATTCTCGTCAACAAACAAGATATAGAAGAACTTATCGACCTACAGGCTAAAGCCGAGCGTTTACAGCTAAGAGTTACGACGAATCTCGACAAAACGATTAAGTATCTTAAAGAGGTTGGAATATGGCAAGTATCCTAGAAATATTAATACGAGCAACAGACCAGACTAAAGAAGCGTTCGACGGTATTAGCGACCGTCTCGGCTCTATGTCTAAAGGCTTTAAGGTCGCGGGCGGTATCGCGGCAGGCGCAGGTGCGGCAATAACCGGTACGATGGCTTTGTGCGTTAAGAGCGCGGCAGAAGAAGAAGCCGGTATTATGAAATTAAGTCAAGCGCTAAAGAACGTCGGTATTAATTACGACGAGGTTAAAGGTAGCTTAGAGGGCGTTATATCCGCTACACAAACGAAGACCTCAGTCGCTGACGACGCACAGCGCGAAGCGTTACAAGCGTTAGTCGAAATAACCGGAGACTATAACAAGTCTCTCGACCTCTTAGCGTTAACGCTTGATATGTCTGTCGCGATGAACATAGACGCCGCGACCGCTGCCGACCTAGTCGGTAAAGTCGCCGCAGGTAATACCGCAATACTGTCGCGTTACGGTATCGTTCTTAAAGAGGGCGCGACCGCGACCGAAGCGTTAGGTGCGTTACAGTCGAAGTACGGTGGACAAGCTGAAGCGTACGGTCAAACTATGTCCGGTCAAATGGCTTTACTTAAGAACAATATCGGCGACTTAATGGAATCTATCGGCGGTCAGCTAATACCGATATTAACCGATTTCTTTCAGAACAATCTACAGCCGATTATCGAGAAAGTTAAGTCTTGGATTGGCGAGAATCCGAACTTAGTTCGTACGATAACTATTGTTACTAGCGTAGTAGGCGCGGTACTAATACCGTTAGGTTCGCTACTTCTATTATTACCGCAATTAGTTACCGGTATTAAGCTCGTCGGTCTCGCTTTAAACTTCTTAGCGACGAATCCGGTCGGTCTCATAATAACCGCTATCGCCGCGTTAATCGCTATCGGTATTCTACTTTGGCAGAACTGGGATACGGTCTGCGCTAAAGCGAAAGAGATATGGGAAGCGATAGCGAAGTTCTTTACCGAAGTCTTCGCGAAGATTAAAGACGCTTTTCTTACGACGTGGAACGCGATTAAAGACTTCTTCGTCGGTCTCTGGAATCGAGTCGTAGACATATTTAAAAACAATTGGGACAAGATAGTCGCGATACTGTTTCCGGTAGTCGGTATACCGCTATTAATCTCTCGTAATTGGGACGCGATTAAAGGTTACTTTACGAACTTGTGGGAGAACGTTAAGAACATCTTTACGAACGCGTGGGAGAAGATAGCGAGTACCGCGCGGTCGGTCTTCTTACGCGTTATGCATTTTATCTACGACCCGATTAAGACCGTCGTAGACCTCGTTATACAAGGTATTAACGGTATGATTGGCGCTCTTAATAACATACCGGGCGTTAACATAAGTCCGATAACGTGGACTATGCCGAGCTTACCAGCTTATCAGCTCGGTGGCGTAGTTCGCGAGACCGGTCTAGCGTACGTACATAAAGACGAAACGATTCTACCGCAAGGCGCGAATATAACGATACCGATAGCTCTCGACGGCGAGCCGATAGCGACTTATATTATCGACCTCGTCGCTAAGAAAGCTCGGTTACAAGGTGCGTATTAATAAAGTAACCGTGTTCTTCGTAATGATTAAAGCTGTCCGACAATAGATAGTCGGCACGCGGAAGCATAGCGTCGATTACGACCGAGACGGGCTCGGTGATAAGACGCTAGAGAGACGTTCAGCGATTGTACGTCGTAGACGCGCTACGATGACAGCGAACGAAGATACGTTTAAATAAAATAAAAATAATAAGAGGTTAAAATATGGATTCACTAGATAAAGCGTTAAAAGACGCTAAAGACATCGAGACGCAGTTAAACGCTCTCGATAATAAAGAAGACGAAAAGCCGTTAGTTCGGAAGATGCGCTTCGAGACTAACGTAAACGACGCGGGTAAAGCTACTCGTAATAACGACCGCTTTATTAAGAAGCATACTCTCGACGAGTACGGTCTCGAAGAACTCGCGCTCTGTCGTATGATTCTCGCTTCTCGCGGTAGCGAAATGCCCGACACTTACGAAGATAAATTCCAGTCGCTCGCCGATAAAGCGCGTAAGTATACAATGACTACCGACGGTAGCGGTACAGGCGCCGAGCTAATCGATACGGTTATGTGGAATCAGCTATTCCAAGACATACAGTCGAAGACGCTCGTTGCCGAACTATTCCGACCCTGGCGAGATATGGTCTCGCAGAGCGAAGAACTACCGTCTCTCGGTAACGTAACGTTCTATAAACCGGCTGGCGAGGGTCAAGCCGTTACCGCGACCGACCCGGCTACCGCAAAGCGAACAATAACCGCGTATACGCTTAAAGCGCAGGTCGATATTAGCGACGAACAAGACGAGGACGCCATTATCGCGCTGATACCGAATATCCGGTCTATCTTAATTCGTAACGCGAAAGAGACTATCGATGAAGCGATTCTTAACGCCGACGCGAGTACCGGTAAGACGAATATAAACTACTACGACGCCGCGGGCGCTGACATAGCGACGAACTCGCGCTTCTTACTCGGCTTCGACGGTTTAATTCACTACTGTCTAAACGAAGTAACCGGACAGAAAAGCGATATGGGTACTTTAGAAGTCGCGGACTTCGCGACGTTAATCGGTCTTCTCGGTAAATACGCTGACGTACCGGAACGGTGCGCGTTTATCGTAGACCGTTGGACTAAAAATAAAGCTATCCAGCTCGACGATTTCCGTACCGTCGATAAGCTCGGCGCTCAAGCGACTTTATTAACCGGTCAAATCGGTCAGGTCTACGGCGTACCGGTTATCTTAAGCGACCAAGTACAGAAGTCGAACGCGACCGGGCAGGTAGACCAGACAAGCGGTAACAACACTAAAGGTCGAATCGTTCTCGTTAACCGCGATATGTGGCAGTTCGGTATAAGGCGAAATGTTCGCGTAGCGGTACAGCGCGACGAACCGAAGACTCTAACTTCGGTAGTAGTCTCGATGCGTATCGGTCTCCAATGTTTCGGCGATAGGTCGAGTGCTAACTACTGTCATACCGCGTTAGGGTACAACGTAACGGTTTAAACCTTAATACGTTTGTCGAGACGTATTAGGTAGTCTTTAGCGATAGACGGAGTAAAGCTAGATAATGTTCTTATTTGATTTCGTAAGAACAGCTTGTTTTAAGGCTCACCGACTACGTAGTCTAGCACTTATGTCGGTCTTAGCGTCTGTCGCGAAATTGAGGGCGCTTCGTCGTGACTCCATCGGCGGAGCGCTCTCGTTAACCAATCGGAGGTAAATATGGTCGAATGTAAATTAGAAGTACCGACCAAAAAGCTTTGGAGAGAGATATTACACAACGGCGGTACGTTATTCAACGAACACGGTTATAACGTCTTTTATCTGGTCGGTCTGTTGGTACGCTATTTTATGGTCTACAGCGCTCTAAGCGCAAAGACGATAGCGTTCGGTCTTTGGCCGTACGTAAAGCTCTGGAACGGTAACGACGAACCGCCGTTCGAAGAAGACGAGTTTTATAGAGTAGTCGAAAATCAGTATAACTACGAGATAGTCGAGGTAAACAAAATAAGAGGCAATACGAACGTCGTAACTGGTTATACGTACGACGAGATAGCGAATATGCCGAGCGAGAAGCTCGAAGTTATAGTCGATAGACTCTTATGTCGTAACGACCGTATCGTTATCGGTGCACCGGAGAAGTCGGGTAAAAGTCTTATTATCGAATGTCTAGCGATACAAGCCGCGAGAGGCGATAAAGTCTTCGGTGCGCTAGACGTACCGAGACCGCTTAAGGTAGCGATAATCGACACAGAGCTACGAAAGTCGTTACGCGAACGTCTAAAGCGGTTAGTCGCGACGCTCGGTACTCCGTCGAAGAATTTACTCGTTATCGACGAAACTAAGCTTAGCACGTGCGACGATAAAAGCTTCGAAGCGTTAATCGCGACGCTTAAAGACTTTAAACCGGACTTAGTTATCTTCGACCCGCTTTACCGTCTCGTCGCTGAGTCGCTTAAAGAAGACGTAGTTATGAAAAAGTGTCTCGACTTCTTCGACAGGATTATCGACGAGCTAAAGTGCGCGGTTATAATCGTACATCACACGCGAAAGATTGGCGCGCCTCAGTTTATACCGGATAATCTAAGCGAGCTTTTCTACGGTGATAGCTCGATTCGCTGGTGGTGCGAAGTACCGATATTCGTCTATCGCTGGCGCGGTAGTACGAACACGTCTGGCGCGTTACTCGGTATACATCGTAATCCGGACTGGAATAACGTCGCTCATATCTTCTCTTACGACAAAATTAACTGGACGACGAAATTAGTCGAGCCGGAAGACGCGGTACTCGACGAACGCTTTAAGAAGATGTTAGCGGATAAGTACGGTGTAGACTTTGGCGAAGATACGACGTACGACTACGGCGCAGAGATACGTAAACAGGTCGAGAAGTTTAATATTAAGAGCGCCGAGTGGTCGCGTCTTGCTAATCTTCCAGAGCGTAGCGTACAGTATTGGGTAAAGGGCGAGAGGTATCCGCGCGTACTCGAACGCGAGAAGATTCTCGAAGCTCTGAGACGCATCGACGAACTTCTTAAGCGTGAGTTACAAAAAAGCGAACAAACGACAAAAAGCGAACAATAACTACGCCTATGTAAGCCACGCTCAAAACGAACAATTTTCAGGATGCCTCTAATATATAAATATATCGTTGTTCGTATTATCGACTTTACCGACCTATAATCGATTAAGTGGCTACCGCCACACTTTCGCTAAAGCGTACTCGGTATCTAATACGTATTAACTAAATAGCGTCTAAGCGTTCTTAGAAGTAATAGCGCTTAGACGCTATACTTATATTTACTACCACTCGATTGTATAAGTAAGTGGTACAGTACCCGACTGTCGCATTGCTTTTACGCTCGCTACGATGTCGCTTTAGTCGGGGTAGTTATCTGAATACCTATTCGAGTAAAACTCTTTGGATTCAAAGCCGTAGCGCGCCTAGAGCGATATAGAGCAAAGTCGCTGGACCGACTTTCTACGTCTCGACTCTTTATACTAAGAAAGGATACGTTAGTCTATTACAAAATGTCGCGTATTAGCTTCGAGTTTACGCTTTCTTGAAGCGCGAGACACGCTCAAACGTTAAGCGATTGTTAAGCGAATACTCGATTTTTAATTAGGTCGACCGGACGCGCTATATATAACGCTTTTAAACGCGGGAGTCGGAAAGGTTAGTTTGAGACTACAAATACTTGTTAATTAAGATTTTCCTACTTCGCCGACAAACTTACCGATATAATAGTACGTATCCTCCGGGCGTTTGTCAGCTACTTCGACAATATAAGTACTACCAATAACAACGTTATTTATTGGACCATCGAATAAATCGCCTTTATCGTTTTTATATAACATTCTTTTACCATTCGGTTGCATAGAGTAATCCGTTACTGTTAAAAAGAATTTCATAGTGCACCTCAGTTTTACCTATTCTATCATAAAGAAGAATTTTTTACGATTGACTTTCTAAGAATCGGTGGTATAATAACTCCAAAACGGAGGTATATTATGTTCGAAATTCCCGCGAGTGAATTAGGTTTCAAGATTCTTAATGCTAATAAGCCAGGCGATTTACAATTAGCAATCGAAAGTTTTCTTGAGGGAGCGAAAGCCGAAAAATTATCTATTCTAGACGTTTCTTTCGCATCAAGAGGCGATGAGTTATTAGTAGTGTTCTTTTTTAGAATACCGAAAAACTAATTAAATCAATACGTAAAATCGACTTACGAGCTTTATTAATTTACGATAGCGTTATACAGCTTTAAGCTATCCTCGAACTTAACGCTTCTCGTATACCTCTCGACCATCGCGACCGAAGACCAGCGACCTAACCGCATTATATGTAGACTATCGACGTTACGCTTCGCTAGTATACTCGCGAATGTTCGTCTAAAGGTATGAGCGCTAAATTTAATACCGGTACTCGCCGATAATCTTCGTAACATAATACTTACGCCGTAATGATTTAAGTCCCAGAGTCGACCGTTAGCTTTATACTCGCTAAGCCATTCGCGAAGTAGTGACTCGGTACGCTGACCGAACGGTGCGTAACCCTCTTTATTACCTTTACATTTAACTTTAATTAGTCGATTCTGCCAGTCGATATTCTTCGGACTTATATTCGCGAGTTCGTCGAGGCGTAAACCGCTATCCGCGAATAGCGATATTATCGCCTTGTCGCGTATACTATTCGCTCGATTGATAACTCTCTCGACTTCTTCGCTTGTTAAGCTTACCAGTATCTTCTTCTCGACTCTCGGTGCTTCGACGTTTAGAATTGGATTGTCTTGTACGTTAAGACCGTAACCGGAGTTACGACTATAAAGCCAGTTATAGAAGATACGTAGTACGCTGTAATAATCGAACTTAGCGGCGTTACATTGTCTCGTCTTTAAGAAGTTTTGTATATCTTGTCCGTCGATATGTAGACCGATTACTTCTTTCGACCGTCGAAGATAGCCCTTATATCTACGCTCGATAGTTTGAGTCGATAGACCCTCGCGACGAGAAGCGATAAACGCTATAATAAGCTCGTCCGGGCTAGCTTTCGTAAAGCGCGGGTCGTAGGTTCGATTCCTATCGCTGGCTCCATTTATTGTAGCGAAATCGAGCTTCCGTTAACATTCCATTGTAGACATAATATATGATAGCCAACGAGAAGCTAATGGGCATTTTTAATACCTTCTTTTTCAAGCTCAACTTTCAGGATTTCATAAAACCGTGCGGCGGTAGCTTCTTGGAGTCCGGGAGCCACGTGGGAATAGGTATCCAGTTTTGTTATTAATATATTGGCATGTCCGAGCCTCCCTTGAACTATATCAGGATGTACTCCCTGTTTTAGTATTAATGAGGTGTGATATCGCCTGTTCGATGTAATATTTAAACGTATACCAGCCTACAGGTCCATTCCGACATCGTAACCGCCTGTTACAGCCTCGAGTATCTTTTGTGGTTTTACACAGTCCCCAATGGAGTAGAACTCCGGTGCCGTATCACGCAACCGGTCCACAACAGATGTCAAAGCCTGTTGGCCTACTGCGCATACAACCGTATCCGCCTTATATAGCACTTCCTTGCCATCGGGATCAGTACATAACAGACCTTCTTTTACGACTGCCTTGCCTTTGGTGTTTGTCATCAACTTTATTTTGCACTTGCGAAGTTCTACGTCCAGGGTTAGCTTGAGGAATATGTTTTCTCGCTCATAACCGTCAAGCATGTCAACCACGGTCACGTTTTTCCCCTGCATCGCCAGATAAATTGCTTCGTCACAGCCAACTATACCCCCACCCATGACGACCACCTTTTTCCCTACCTTGACGCCGGGTTTATGTATATCATTAGCCATGACCACGTTCTTACCACGAATACCCGGTATCCTCGGAACAATCGGTTCCGCCCCCACCGCCGCAATCACTACATCGGGGTGGTGAAAAGCAACTAATTCCGGTGTTACTTCCGTATTCAACATCACCACCGTACCTGAGGCGTTTACCATATATTCGAGGTGTTTTCTAAACCTGACCAGGTCATCAAGGAACGGGACTTTTTCGACAGATTTAATCGCCCCGCCCAGGGAAGAGCTCTTTTCGCACAGGATTACCTGGTGCCCGCGTTCCGAGGCTGTAATTGCCGCTTGCATTCCGCCAGGTCCACCTCCGGCGATGAGTACCCTCTTTCGTCTTGCCGGAGGCGGTGCCGCAAACTTGTTTTCGAACTCTCTGCCCACCTTTGGGTTGATGGTACATACCAATGTACCTCTTGACCAATCACTCCCCTGGCAAGCTAGGCAACGGAGACATGGCTTTATTTCTTCCGTTCTGCCGGCGGCGGCTTTCTTCGGCAAGTCCGGGTCGGCGTACAACGCCCTTGCCAGAAATATAATATCCGACTGCCCGGTAGCAATAATGTTTTCCATCTGTTCCACTTCGGTAATGCCGCCCACACAGGCCACCGGTGTCTTGACTGCCTTCTTGACGGCTGCCGCCAGATACACGTTACAACCACGTTCCAGAAAATAGGTGGGGTGGGTTCTAACGACTAACTCGATGGGTGGGATGCCGTGGTATGCCGCTGAAACATTAATCAGTTCGACCTTACCGTCAATCAGCTTACAAAACTTTACACCATCTTCCAGTGTATAGCCGCCCTTTCTGAACTCATCGCCGCTCATCCGGTATACGATGGGGAAACCGGAGCCGACTGCTTTACGTACGGCATCAATAACCATGATAGAAAGACGGGCTCGATTCTCGAGACTGCCGCCGTACTTGTCTTTTCTTTTGTTGTCCAGAGGGGAAAGGAACTGGTGTTGCAGCCAGCCATGCCCGCCATGAATGAGTATCATCTCAAAGCCTACGTCTTTCGATCTGGCAGCTGCCTGTCCGAAAGCATCCACAATCTCCAGTATCATGTCTTCCGGCATTTCTAATACTTTTTGTCCGTCCGGAGTCATATCATGGCTTGGTCCATATCTAACACGGGGGTCAGAATCACTCTTGCCGACACCACCAAATTTACCGGCATGTTCGAACTCAATACAAGGGATTGCCCCGTGACGTTTGATAGCCCTAGCCACTCTCCCAAGTGATGGAAATACAGCCGTGTCATCAAGCAAAACGATACCTGAGCTGCGGCTGTGGCTGATACCCGTTTTGCTGTGAACAAAGGCTTCTCCCAGTGATACCACCGCTGCTCCGCCGGCAGCCCTCGTCTCATAGAAAGCAATGGCATCCGGAGTTAAATGTCCCTCTGGCGTTAAAGGGAAAATGCCCATGGGTGCTTGGAATATTCTGTTTCTTAAAGTAAGATTACCCAGTTTTATCGGGCTAAACAAATTCGGGTATTTATTCAATTTTAGACCTTCCTGTCTTTTAATAACGAAAAACAATCCCCTGTTTAAGAAATGCTCCCCAGCCTAAAAGGCTGGGGAGCATTTCTATAAAAATATATACTAGTGATTGCTTATCCATGCATTTTCCGGAAGCCAATAAGGCCAAAGCCCCAAAGAATACATACCGGTATCATGCACGTAGGACTTCACTACATCACCACGCTCCATTGTCCAGAGGAAGGTGGTCATGAATTCATCGTACATGTTCCTTATAACTTGTTGTCCTAATGAGATATCGTAGTCTTTTGATTGATTAGACGTATTAAATAGTTGCAGGAATTCGTCTGTCTTTAATAGATTGGGGAAAAATGGACAACTCGGGCCAAAAGTATGGTCAATACCGGCATTTATATTCGGATAGTGCCCAACGGCCATCAAGAACAAACCGTTATTCCAACCGTTAAATAAAGCAGCGGCACAAGTAGGAGAATCGTAGATAATTGTTGCTCGGATGCCTACCTTAGCTAGATCATCTTGTACAGCAACTGCTTCGTCCTTATTGAGAATGACCTCTGGCGGTGCATACAAGGTTGTATCGAATCCATCGGAATATCCTGCTTGAGCTAACAGTTGCTTTGCTTTTTCTACGTTATACGAACGTGCTTCCAAATCTGTTACATAAGCTGCTGTATTGGGTAAAGCTATCTGATTATTAGGACTCTTAAAGCCGTACCCCATGGCATGGGTGATACCTTCTTTATCAATGGCATAATCCAGAGCCTGGCGCACTTCCAACTTGGCAAATGGAGAATCCGTATTTTTTGAATCGGTTATGAGTGCGATTTGGCCGGAAACCATCTTAACGATGGGATACCCCTTTTGCACCAGGTCATATTCTATCTTGGTTAGATCTCCACCTATAGCATCTGCTTCTCCTGCTTCAAAAGAAGCCGACCTGGTCAGCGGGTCGGTCATGAACAAGAACACTATATCATCAAGATAGGGCTTCCCGTTCTCCCAGTAGTCATCGAACCCGGTGTATTTTATAGAAACACCATCTGTGTAACTTGCGAACTCGAAAGGCCCTGTACCAACAGGGTGAAGCTTCATCCATTCTACGCCATTCTTATCATAAGCAGTTGGGGATACCATAAATATTGCCCCGATAGTTCCCAATAACGGATTTTGCCATTGTTTCATATTAACGCGGATTGTATAATCACCAATTACATCTACAGAAGAAATAGCTCTTGCCGAGGAATGTCCGTTGGCAATGTATTGATCGATGTTCCATTTGGCAGCTATAGCATTAAAATCTGTACCATCATGAAACTTGACCCCCTGCCTCAATGTAAAAGTGATGCTGCTCGAATCGTCAGCAACTTTCCAATCCGTAGCTAAGCGTGGTAGTTGGTCCCCATTAGCATCCGTTAATAACAAACTTTGCACTACGGGGTAAAAATACGATCCTGCTTGAAACCTAGCATCTGCAGGCCAGCCGACATTGTTGCTGGGTTGAGGCAAAAAGGACTCTATTATTCTGAGTGTACCCCCATATTGTTGTGGTATGGCAGTGGAAGTAGTGGAGGTTGTGGAGGTTGTGGAGGTAGTGGAGGTAGTGGAAGTAGACGTTGTAGTATTACCGGTACAACCAAAGACTAATGTACCTATCAGGATGATAGTGATAACCGCCCAAGTAATAGATGAAATCCGTTTCATTGTTTTTACCTCCTTAAATATTTTTGTTATTAACGGACTACTACAATGGAACAACTATTATCATTTCTTTTTTCGGTAAACATAGGATATTTAAGAAGATTTCTAAGATTCCTTAAGTTTTTTCATCTCTTCGGGCATTTCCCATTCAACCCAGTTACCGTTGTCATCTTTGACCAGTCTCATGTAATGATCGCTAAGGCAGATATTCTGGAAAAGGATAGGCTTATCTACCCTCTTGAAATTTAAGGGTGCATGAACCATTCCTTTCGGTATATATACTATTGTTGTCTTGGTGATTATATGCTTCTCCTCTTCTTCCCCCATACAAAACTCGATTTCCGCCCCA
The DNA here is from genome assembly GCA_016927955.1 of Dehalococcoidales bacterium. Classification (GTDB taxonomy): domain Bacteria; phylum Chloroflexota; class Dehalococcoidia; order Dehalococcoidales; family JAFGLR01; genus JAFGLR01. The sequence continues at coordinate 3,840 of JAFGLR010000054.1, read as the reverse complement.
AAATCCCAGGGATCGTCAAAATTCCCACCTATAAAAGCTACAATCTGGTCAAAATCATGTTTCATAGGTTTGGGGTCCATGAACCATGGTTCCCGGATAGTTTCCCAATCGGTGAAAAATGGCAGCCCCTTCCATATTTTAGCCCCCTGAAAGACTATATTCGGCTTAGCCTGATGTTCCGGCAGAAATATTGGCATTTTAGGTTCAGTTAAAAAATATTCGTCATACTTATTTGCTACCATTTGAAAATTTCTCCTTTAATTCCTGTCTTTTATTAACCGACAAATCTCTTTAGCTTGAGTTAAGTCCCTGTACCTCTTCACCCCCTTTACAACATGATATAGTACTCAAATCTCGTTAAACACCGAAGGATGTAGGATAAGGCCGATACTCGAACGGAGAAATATAGATGGCGTGCTTGGGACAGTCCTTTTCGCACATTGCACAACTGGTACAATCATTAGGATAGGCAATCTTTGCCTTCTTAGCCTTTTCATCCATCCGAATCACGTCCATCGGACAGGTGTGAGCACATATCCCGCAGCCGTTGCATAATTTGTTATCGATACGATCAATCATTTGTTCCCCTTCTCTACCATCAGCTTTAGTTTTGAGGCCGCTAACCGGTTAGACCTTCTCTCCCCTATTTCGACTCGGATACTTCTCCTGGTAAGGGATAGATGCTATCTTTTCCGCCCATATTTTCCTGGGGAGAGTGTTTTTCGATAGCTTCATCTCGCCGTTAACATTTTTAAGTCTGGTCCAGGCTAGCCAGTCCGAGTCAATCCGGTTGGGGTAATCTTCCCGATAATAAGCACCCCGGCTTTCTTTCCGGAACAGGGAACTCCGCAGTATCATTTCGGCCGCCATGATACGGTTCTTGGCCTCATGAGCCGACCTCAGGTCATGGTAATCCCGGGCATAAATCATGGGGGCGATATGGTTTTGCAGGAACTCTATATTGGCCAGGGCTGCCTTGAGCCGGTCGGCGTGCCGGATACACAGGATAAAATAGGGAAGAGTATTATTCTGAATCTGCTGGTTGCTCCAGGTGGTATCGAAGCCGCCTTTCCGCTCCAGCGGAGCAAAGGTATAGCTTCTGGCGGCCTTCAGGTTATCCGGTTTTACCGTTTTCACACGTTTGGCATATGCAGCGGCACTCCGTCCGGCAATGGCACCGGTAACCGCAGCATTACGTGTTCCGTTCCCCATGCCGGGATAAGCAGCCCCGATGGCCGTACTGTGGTAAGAATCACCGGCCGCATACAAGCCCGGCAGGCTGGTACCACCCTTAGTATCGGTAGAGGCTATGCCGGCTGAGCCGCCCCAGGCCTGACCGATGCCGTAATCATGATGTACCATACCGTTCCACAATCCGGTCGCATGTCTCGGGTCCAGGCCTACCTTCTTGAAATGCTCCATATCGGTAGGAAAGGCGTTGTTAGCCCAATCCCATAACTCTTGCGGCACATTATCGTAATCGACCATTAAAGGACCCTTGCCTTCATGGATAACCAGTAGTTCGTCGCCTCTAAATTGAGCTCCGTTTCCGTAACCTTCTGTGTCGACGAGGTTGCCAATCATTAACATCGGTGAAGGGTAGTAAGCGGTCTGAGGATATTCTGCCATTTTGGTATGAATCTCTTTACCTTCGAGGGATACCCGCTCTTTTTCCGTCCACTTTCTAACCGTATGCCCCCAGCGGCAGTTTCTCGTAAATTCCATATTTCTCATCTCGGCCCCGGCCCGGTAGGCCATCGTATCTCCATCAAAGGAGCCAAACGCCAGACTACTCGCAAACGACATAGGCCGGAAGTTTCCGCTTCCGGCGCTGATTACGGTCGCCTTTGCTTTGAAGACATAGAATTCGCCGGTCCATAGACTAAAGCCAACAGCACCGGCTACGCTCCCATCCTGCTTTAGAAGTTCGGTAACCATGATTTTGTCTGCAATTCTGACGCCGGTTTTTACGGCATGGCGCCTCATAATCGGCAGATAGTCAGAACCGCGGTGCAGATTGACCGGACTCATCTCATTGCGCGGCATATTCGGATAAGCAAAATACACTATCTCTCCTTTTTCATTCATCGGAGGTTTCACACCCCAGGAGAGCAAGTCTTTATACCTTTCAAGGGAATCTTTCAACGTGATTTCCGTCCATTCCGGATCGTTCAGATACTCCCCGCGCTGGGTAATAAGCTTTTTCCAATTCTCTAATTTATGTCCCCATTCCGGGTTACAAACTGAAAAATCACCGTCGCAATAACAGGTTGTACCGGAACGGCTGACATAATTTTTGTCCACGAGAACAACATTGGTGCCTTCTTCCCTGGCTTTAATGGCAGCAAAAAGCCCCGCCATACCTCCGCCGATAACCAATACATCAGTCTCTATTACATTCTCTTTTGTCATTGCAACCCTTCTTTATTATTATATTCGGATACGATATTAAATATGTATAACACTAACAGCAGTAACTTGTCAATAGTATAAAATTATATTCAATTATGATTATTACAGTTTTGTCGGACGGTAATTAATAATATCGTATACGTTTAACTAGAATGGATAAAAATCTTGAGTGGATGCTTTTTAGCTGATTGTCTGAAAGATTTGAGGTAAATTACTAATCGCAACTGCCTAGTTGATTTTATTACTAGAGTTTATTGGTTGATTATAATAATCTAGTGTCATGTTTTAAAGCTATAAGCTTAAATACGGAGGAGCGGTTGATTTAAAATGTTTAATAGCGTATACAGTTAGCTTTTGAAGATGATTCAATAGCTCAGTTCTTTCATCTTTTGAGAGTACATTTATGATTTGTGCAATAACTGTTTCATCCCTTGCGGTCAATGCGTATATTTGTTGGCCTTTTTCAGTTATGCTCACGGCTATCCTTTTACCTTTTTCCGCATTCTTTGTCCTAATTATCAATCCCTTCTTTTCCATGCGCGATAAAAGTTCAGAGACCGAGTGCACCCTACGAATTGAATGCCTCGATATATCTGTAGGAGTAGCATATCTTCCTGATGATAATTGTATCGCTTGAATAATAAACAGAACCCCTGCTTCGGCACTTGAAATACCATATTTAGCTAATTCTTTCTCGTGCAAACTAACCAGTGCGTGAGATGCGTGACCCAATACCGCTAAAAACCTGTTAGCTTCGCTTAAATATGAATCCAGTGAAATTCCCATAACAATCACTTTAACCTTTTATCGGATTTATTATTTTAGATTATATTATGTTATAAAATATGTAGTGGTCAAGTAAAAAGGAATACTCGAATAAGGCTATTTTAGGTCTAATGGACAAAAAATAAGGTTAACGGTTGGTTATTTAGTACTGCCTCAGTTAGCTTATACCGCCGCCAGCGTTTAAGGTTATAGTGATTGTTTAACAGTGCTTTTCACTTGCCGAAATACTCCTCCAAGAAATTATTAGTGTTGGGGACCTTCCCCCATAGTCAGCTACACTTATAGTTGGAGTCCCGCGGTTATTACAGCATACTCCCTCGGAGCAACTGCTTGAAAACTGGAGTTGGCGGATCAAGCTATAGTAACTTCCTGTGTTAATGACCTTAGGAACTTACTAACCGAAACATCTCTGGCTGAAAAGAAACCTTTTATCAAAAGTTTTATTAAAGAGATTAAGTTAACCAGCGACGACGTATTAATAAATTACACTTTGCCTTTGCTACAAATGGGTCTGAGTGGAGAGAAAATACCGATTCTGTCTATTGTTCACGATGGTGGGGAAGCGGGGAGTTGAACCCCGACGCCTTTTGGGCACATGGTCCTAAGCCATGCCTGTCTGCCGATTCCAGCACTTCCCCAGAA
>JAFGLR010000053.1 GCA_016927955.1 Dehalococcoidales bacterium | reverse complement strand
GTCTACTCCTTTCCACTTGCATAACTCCCTCAGTATCACCCCCACTTCTAATCTCTTTTCCTCATAAAATACTTTTCTCCTGTACTTAGGTGCAAATACTATGTGATATTTACAATTCCATTTCGTGTGTGATAGACTGTGCACATCATACATTAAAAAAACTCCTTTTGATTTTTACTATTTTGCTGTTTTCAGACCGCAATTTAGTATATCAAAAGGAGTTTTTTGTGCTCATCGCTAAAGCTCTTTTGAACCCCACGTCTAACGTGGGGTTTTCTTATCAAAAAAAGTAAGGCAGTGCCTGGGAGGAAGCACTGCCTTACTTTTAGACCTTAGTCGCAACTATATCGAATATTTCAGGTGTTAATTAGGAGAATCTAGGCCAAAACCGGTTACCTGGATAACCATATCGCTGCCCAAGTCGGCATAGGGGACCATGGTTGTAAATTCGCAATCACCACCATCACAAATGGTCTCTTCAGCCGTGCAGAATTCAGCTTCGGTAAGTACCGGAGTGCCTTGAATAGGATCGGTGGCAGGAACAAAGTAACCCGGGAAATTCGGGGCATTAAATATTACGTGTATCGAACTACATGGATTACCCGGTGCGAACAAGCTGGATGAATATACCAGTGTGCCATACATTGTCTGTTGGAAAGTTGCCGGATCAAGTGGAATTGCATATCCCGCTGGTTGAAGCTTTAAGTAGGGTAAAATTGACTGGTAGTAATCGTCATTACCGATTGTAACGGGTTTACAGACTGTCGTGCCCGCCAGAACTGGCTTCGGTATAAAGTATACGCTGTAATTAACCGTAGACCAATTACCCTCGTATTGCGCAATGAATGAGTCGGTTAAACCGTAGCAAATTGTCGTCTCATAAGTCTGCTGCGGGAATACGGTGCCCAACTCCCATGCTTCCCTATCTACAGCTATCGCTGTTTCGACATGGGCTTTGATGTTGACCTTGTAGCCTTCATACGCACCGACAGCCGTAACGCCGGCCACGATGAGGACTAAGGCGATGACCAGAGAGAAAATTAATCTCTTTTTCATTTTTAACTCCTTTTTTTATTATTTTGGTAACCCTGGATAGAGTATTGCTTGCCTCGCATCTCTATCCTCCCCCTAGAGGAATCGAGACTTCAAAAATTCATTCTTTACTGCCTTTTTTACATCACCTCCTTTTATCGTTATGTAAGTTTATCTTCTATGGTGCCGCCAACGGGTCATATACCGTGACGGTCAGCGGCGGACCGCCGCACAGATAAGATTGGGCTACCGCCTGGCTGTCATACCAGGTCATGATAATGCCGGAATAGTTCAGGTCGTAAACGCCGGCCGCGGCGAACTGCTGCTGGCAGGCCAGGTCCCCTTCCTCACAACGCGTCCAGACGATAAGGCTCAGACAGGCATCGGCACCCGGGGCCAGGCTCCCCACGTTCCAGCCGGCTAGCTGGTTCGGCGGTGCGATATTGACCATGCCCTGGGAAGCGCTGATTACCGCGATACCCACGTGTTCGTTAAACTGGTCGTAGACCATGACCCCGTTCATCTGGTAATCCAGCGGGTTCATTAAGCCGATAGTGACCACCCAGGCGATACAGGTCTGGGAGGGGATGGAGTCCCACTGGGTCACGCCGGCGGGGTTTCCGCCGGACGGAATACCCGCCCCAAAGGAGTTGGCTAAAGATATTTCTTCCACTGTCGCCAGCCGGACGGCCTTGGTCGCCGGAATGGTTTCCTGAGCTTTTACATTAACGGAATAGCCCTCGAAAGCGAGTACGGACGGCACTGCCGTGACCACCAGTATCAGTGCCAGAATCGCAAATATTAACTGCCCCTTAGTCATATCGATTATCTCCCCTGCTTAATCGGGTTCCGGTTCCGGATAACTAATTTTAATGCGGCAACCGTAGTCGCCGGAGGTTATTTCGTCGGGAAGCGTAAGCGTTACCAGCCATTTATCCTGTAAATCTTCCGGGTCGGTTACCGTACCGATGGCTACGAAATCCCCTATCTGACCGTCAGCCTGCGGGTCGGTTTCCGTCTCTAGTTCGCTGTCATCCTTGTGTACCAGCAGGTACTCTGCAATATTCATACCGCTCTCGGGAGAGTCCAAAGTCAGGTTGTAATCCAAAGGAGAATCAGGCAGCGGCGAGGTGAAAGAAACGGTAAAAGAACTACCCACGGTCATGCCGGGGAAAATAGTGCCGAAGTCTATCGTGTCTATTTCAACAGAGGGGTCAGCTTTGACAATAGTCTGCTGGCTGAAGCTGAGAAAGGCTACCGCCGCCGTAACCCCCGCCACCATAATCATCAGAATGAGGATGATACCCGAACCCTTAATCGCTAGCGAATGCATAGTACCTCACTTACAAAAATATATACGCGTGCTAAAACACTCATTCGTCTTGCTTTAATCAGGTTAACACCCGAGGCCATAGTACACAATTACTATATGGATGATTTTGAGAGGATATTAAGGACTAATCCTTTTTAATGAGGTTATCGCATGTATTACGCACGATTACTTATGGGGAAAACGCTAATGGCTAATCCGATAAATTTTTACAGATTAAAGCGGTATCCGAAAGTACTATATAAGACGGTTAAATAATGAGAGCGGTTTTTAGTGGTGTTATTTGTCATGCCGGAGTCCTTCGTTTCACTCAGGATAAACTCCGCAATGAAGCATCTCTATTTTCCCCGACTTGTCATGCTGGAGGAGCGACAGCGACGAAGCATCTCAGGGCGGGGCGGTGTTATTACACCTATTCCTCTTTCAGACCCGTCCCCTGCCAGATTCTTCATATTCCTCGGGGACATCGGGTATTCGGGATATTCCGGAATGACAACGTTATGTTAAGCCGTAACTCATCGGATGGTCAAATAATAGGGGCGGTTTTTAGCGGGTTGCACTACACGATTAGGAAAATTCAGCTTCCGGAAGGCTAATGCGGGGCGGCTTATTCCTGCGGTGGATTATCGAGCCACTCTTTTTGGGTGGCGTAAACGGCCGCCTGGCTGCGGTTTTTCAAATGCAGCTTCCCGAGAATATTTCTGAGGTGTGTTTTAACGGTAGGTTCGCTGACAAGAAGACGCACGGCAATTTCTTTATTGGTGGCGCCATCGGCAACCAGTTTTAAGACCTCTACTTCACGCTCGGTCAAACTGATATTATCGCGTGATTTCTTCTTATTGCCGTTAAAACTATCCAGCAGTTTACTGGCCATTACGGGGGTAAAGATGGCGGCGCCGGCGGCAACCGACTTAATGCTGTTTACCAGCTCTTCAATACCTACGCCCTTGATAATATAACCCCGGGCGCCGGCTTTTACCGCTTCGTGAAGGTCATCCTCTTTGTCGGAAATACTGAGCATAAGGATTTTCATTTCGGGCATTTTTTTCAGGATATCTTTGGTCGCCTGCAAGCCGCTATGAGGCATATTTATATCCATGAGGACGATATCAGGCTGCAGCTTAACAACGGCAGCCACAGCTTTATTACCGTCATCAACTTCACCAACAACAAGCAAATCGGAATTATTGGCCAGTATGGCTTTCAGACCTTCACGGAATATGGCGTGGTCGTCGACAATAAGAATTTTAATCAATGGTTGCCACCCGGACTGTTAGCGGTTGGAATAGTAACATCGATTTCGGTTCCTTTCCCGGGAGAACTATTAATCTCCATATGCCCGCCGACACTCTGGACCCGTTCTTTCATTACCGAGATGCCATGGTGGCGGTCACTGGCAGTGAGGTTAAAACCGCGGCCGTTGTCTTTAATAATCATCTTGACCGAATTATGTTTAGACTCGAATTTTAATTCTACCTCGCTGGCCTCGCTATGTTTTTTAACGTTGGTTAATGCTTCCTGAACCACCCGTAACACTTCGACAGTGGTGAGCGGATTCAACTCGGTATAACCATCGGACAGGTAAACGTGGCAGGGAATCCCGGTATCCTTGGAAAAGTCACGGGTATACTGAGCCAGTGTGGGTAACATGGCCAGATTATCCGGTATCCTAACCCTTAACTGGTCGATAACTTCCCGGACTTCAAGGTGGGCGTCCTGTAGTTCCCGTTTAAAACTGGACAGATGAGCTAAGGCAATAAACTCTTTTTTATCGCTGATAGCATCTCGAATCGTTTCCAGTCGCATTATCAAAGCCGCCAGTCTTTGTGCCGGACCATCATGAAGCTCTCGCGACAGGCGGAATCTTTCTTCGAGAATTGCCCGGTGTTTTATAGTTGCAGAAAAATTGATATTAGCAACGTAAGGCAGCCAGGCGATGAGATAAGCTACGATAACATATATCGCCATTAAAGCGATGTATAACTGGATGGGCAATAGCGCGGTGCCGCTGCCCTGCAAAGCTAAAATTTGGCTGGTAACGGCTGAAATAGAACCGATGGTAGCAATAATATAAGCAGTTTTTTGTGGAAAGAATAGAGCGGCGGACAGAACTACCGTCAACGGATACAGAATAAATAAGCTGATCGAACCTGCTTTGACAAAGGGAAGGGCACAACAAATCAAGATATCGGCGGCCAAAATGACGTAAGCCATCCGTGCCCTACCGTACCAGTAAAACGGGAACACAATCCGGCTGATAGTGTAGACGGACACTAAACCGATAAGTAGATAACCCCAAAAAGGAAATGGCTGGGTTTTAGTGAAAAATATAAATAAAGTTACCGCAAGTAGCAGGGCTAATCCCCGTACTAAGCCGAGTAACAATCCGCCTTCCCGCCACCAGTTTAACCCAACTCTCAAGATTATCCTCCGGATTTTGACGTCTGTTCGTTCAAATGTTCAGTTAACTAACTGTTGGTCTGATGCCCCCGCTACTTTACACTTAAAAAAATTAAAAAAACCGACCTAGAAAATAGGTCGGTTTCACTACTAGCTCCTTATCCCCCAAGTGACCAAATACGGGAGATAATTCTCAGCTCCCCTAAACCACTACTAAATTAATATCTATATCTTCCCTATATTATTAGCCGGGGGATTTACTTAACATCTCCCGCTTAGAGGGAAATATAGTATCCGGAATTCATTATTATACCATAAATGTTCTTAAAGTCAAGTACTGAGACACTGGTAGATTACATTTCTGCCGTACCAACGTTCTAAATATATATACTTCACAACAAATATGATATCCGTATATCTACTTAATTTCCGTCGTAAAAACCCTTACTCCATCCAACGGAGCCTATCTTAAAAACTAAAATTGTCCGCAAAAATGTCATGCTGGAGAAGCGTCAGCGACAGGGTATCAACGACAGCACCCTTCCCCCCTCCGGATTCTTCGCCATTTTCGAGTATAAGGGGTATTCAAACACCTCCAGAATGACAATAGCCTGGTTCGTCATGCTGGAGCGAAGCGAAGCATCTCAGGGTGGGGTCTAAACTTATTATGAAACAGACTCGCCGGTTTGGGACACAACTCCACCCTCTTTGGTTCTTCGCAATCAAAAAAAGCTTCATCACTGGCTTAAAGATGACTTTACTACTGCCGGTGAACAACAGAAACTGTTCGGTATAACGTCTATTGCCACGACAATTATCTGCCTGTCTCTTATTTTAAAAGACCCCATTAAAGGTAGCTTACCATCTCGGGTATAAAAACAGGCGGGGATTTAAATGTAAGAACCCCGCCTGTTTTAAATTCAATCAGAGTCAGTTATTATTTAGTTCGTTTATCAGGTACGGTGGCGGCAGCATTAATCGTATAAGTAGTTGAGCTCACTCCCTGCGAGTCGTCCCAGACGAAACCGGTAACCGTTATATCGGTTACCGTGGCAGTATAAGTGCCCGACCCAGGTTTGCGGACGACGAAACTGACAGAGCCGGAACTATCGGTAACCCCGGTAAAATTCCATACCTGACCGGTACTGCAGCATACCTGTGCTTTTACCTGAGCTCCCGCCACTCCTCCGCTATGTGTAGCAACTTGAACGTTTAACCGTAAGTTCTTACCCGTTACTACCCAATCTATGTTATTCACCCATAGGCTCTGTACCGGAGCGGGTTGAGAAACTTCTTTGGTCAAAGCAAAATTAGCGGTGGTAGTCTGTTCGGCCGCTACAGCCGCTGACTGAGACTCGGTACCATAATCTGCGGCCGAAGCGGTGAGAGTAAAGTTCCCGGCGGGTAGATTAGCAATGGCGTAGTTACCATTAGCGTCGGTTATTACTGTCGTTAACCCGTCTGTTATGGTTGCATTGGGAATGGGCAAACCGCTAGCTAAATCGGTTACGGCACCGACAATGGTACCGGTAGTGATTGTCGAAGAAGTCTGTACGGCCTTGTAAGCATTAATCCGGCCTTGTCCGATTCCGCTGACACCTATATTATCACAGGCGGCTTCAATTTGTGTACGTACTTCGTCATTCAATAATTTATTGTTATTGGTATCGGTGACGCGGGTGAAAACCAACCCTGCCAGTCCGGCAACGAAAGGTGACGCCATGGAAGTGCCGGTTGCGTAGCCGTAGCTGCCATTGATAAGGGTAGAATATATACCGGAGCCCGGAGCGGCAACATCCACCCAATCACCATAATTAGAATAGGAAGCAAGTCTATCATAAGAGTCAGTCGCTGCTGCGGCAATGACATTACTATAATAAGCGGGGTAAGACGGAGCTGACGAGCCGCTATTTCCGGCGGCGGCTACGATTACGACTCCTTTACTCCAGGCATAGTTAATAGCGGACTCCAGCGTCGTGGAAGCTGCAGAACCGCCCAAGCTCATATTGATGACATTCGCACCGTTGTCAGCCGCCCATATGATACCCTGGGCTACCCACGAATAATAACCGGAACCATCGTCTCCCATTACTTTTACGTTCATAATAGACGAGTTGTAACCCAATCCGGCAGTACCGGTGCCATTATTAGTACTGGCAGCGGCAATACCTGCCACATGGGTACCGTGACCGGCAACATCATTGGCAGAAGTGCTAGTCGTAAAATTGGTGCTGACTACTATTTTACCTGCCAGGTCCGGATGGTCTAAGTCAACGCCCGTATCCAGAATAGCAATTTTAATAGCGGTATTCCCGGTAGTTACACCCCAGGCTCCGGCGGCTTCGACTTTGGTCAGACCCCATTGCTGACTTAAGTAGGGATCGTTCGGAGTGTCAACAGTCTGCGCGATATAATCGAGCTCAGCATATGCTACCTTTGGATTGGCACGGTAAGCCTGTACCTTTTCCCTGGCTTTCCCAGCGGGTACCGTAATTACCTGGACTCCTAATTCGCGAAGAGTCTTTATAATTTGCCCCTCATTTTGCCGGTTAATCAGAGCGATATCCGCCGGCGTAGCATTGCTATTGAATTTAACGAGGATATTTTCCGACGTTATATTTGCTTTGGTATTTGTTCCGTTGTTGGAGGCTGCAGCAACGCCGGATGGTACCAACAGAATTGATAACACAATCGCAATAATGCAAACGAATTTTAAAATTTTCATACTCTTTTCCCTTTCATTCAGCAGATAAGAATTTAATAATCGGTCTCATGTATAAATCTACTTTACGGAGTGTGCAATTTGAATCACCTAAAGGTAATGTTTGAACGGTAAATAGTACTATGCAATGGTTTCACAAAGCAGTGAATGTCTTCAGTGCAGCAGATGACCTAACATTTTTAGCTAAAAGGACTAGTCCTTTTTATTTTAAAGAATCAATCGTTAGGTTATTGTGTATAGAACCAACAGCAGTTAAAGTATATCTAGTAAAAGGGGGCCTAGATTCATTACCTGTATATGGTCACTTGGGTAATGATGAGCCAGTAGTGAAACCGACCTTAAAACGGTCGGTTTTTTTCTATTTAGAAAATGATAACCAAAATGGGAGATAAAAGATGAAAAGGATGTTTTCTGTAATGTTAGCTCTGGTGTTAGCATTAACCATGCTTGTATCAGGAGCGACAGTTTTAGCAATGGACTATCCAGACCCGTGCTCCGGACCAATAGACACTAATCCAGTGGTGGTAGCTAACCCCGGCAATCCAAGCCAAACAGACTATGCTAACTGCGTCTGGGTGAAATATAATATTGGGGGAGAAACCGAGTATAGTGATAATTGGACCGCCGGTTATTCAGTAGATTGGACTTTATCTGCTGACGGGAAATATGTAGCATTCGCCAATGCCAGCCCGGACCTTACCGCTGTAATCGTGAAAGGTGCAACAAGTGCCTACCTTTACGAATATGACCCGGCGGTAGACAGTGACTGCGGGCTACAATCACCTCCGTTTGCTGCTGGCGGAATTCCCCAAGTCAGTCACGTAGTGTTCATCTGGTGCGGCGGTACTACCACTACCACTACAACTACCGATACTACTATTACGACTCAAACAACCACAACAACCGAAGTCGGCGGGGACGTTAATCCGGTTAATAAAGCTCTATTGCTTATCCCTGCCATCGCCCTCGGTATTGCTTTACTCTCGATAAGTGGTATAATAATCGGACGGAGAATCATTCAGAAATAGCATTCTAACTTAGAGAGTACATTGCCGAAGAAAAAACGACATATTGTTAAGTCAACTAAAGGGAATCTTCTGAAAAGAAGGTTCCCTTGGTTTATCTGGCTTGGTATCGGGGCAGCGGTGGTAGCTATTGCCGTCGCTGCCGTCCTTTTAGTCCGCAATGCCTCGGTCTGTAAGCCGTATACGCAAAGCCAATCCGGAGAACTCAGTTGTGCTATCGTTGACCAGTTCAGTGATTCCACAGACCGGCCTTTTGTAGCCCAGGCCACGGTATTATTAAACAATTACGGCTTTAAAGTGGATGTTTTCCGGAAGGATGACCTCACCGTCGATTTTTACCGCCGGCTCGCATGCTACGGCTATAATTTAATTATTTTGCGGGTCCACGCCGGTGTCCTGGAAAATGAAGACGGCCGCCGCGAATCTATCTGGATGTTCACCGCCGAACCATACCAGCGGACTCGGTATTACATGGCCCAGCTCAGGGACCAGGTAACGGTTGCCAAGACCAGTGATACCGACGACATCGTCTTTGCCGTTGGCGCCAGATTTACCAAGGAATGTACCGTCGGAGAGTATGCCGGTACTACCATTATTAATATGGGATGTGCGACATTATACACCGATGAATTAGCCCAAGCGTTTGTGGCAAAGGGAGCGGCAGGTTATATCGGGTGGGATGCCAGTGTAGAACTGGCCTACGTCGATGATGCCACGATGATTTTAATAGACAAGCTCTGTACGGCGGAGCTTACTGTATCAGAAGCAATAACCATAACCATGGAAGAAAAAGGACTCGACCCGGATAGTAATGCCGTGCTCAAATATTATCCTCCGCTAAGCGGCGATCAAACGCTCGGACAACTCCTGGAATCGTTCGAGCCATAATTTCAGGCGGGCTCGTTACGCAGTATGAACTAATTACCAACTACTAAATACTGATTACTTGTCTTGTCATGCTGGAGGAGAGTCGCAGACTCGACGAAGCATCTCAGGGCGGGGCGGGGTAACAACGACAGACCTTTTCCCCACCAGATTCTTCATATTCCTCTAGGCCTTCGAGTATTCAGGATATTCCAGAATGACAAGTTAGTGTGTCCTCTCGTGCTGGAATTAGGGTAAACCTAGACTACAAGTTACAAATTGCTAATTACTTCACTTGTCATACTGGAGGAGTCCCGGTACAATCGGGACGCCGAAGCATCTCAGGGCAAGGTAGCGTCGTTTGTCATGCTGGAGTGAAGTGTAACCCCCCGATTACTTCTTAAGTTTCAAGTTTTTAGTTCACAGTTTTCAGTTTATAAAGAAGGTATTTTTTGTAGCGGCTGATTTAAAATCAGCCTGTATTGTCATTCCTGAAAATTATCCCGCCTGCCCTGTTATTACTTAAACCTCTCCGAAGGGGAAAGAAGAGATGATGCGTTCCTCTCTTCATTTCCCCTTCAGGCTTCTCCTATCATCTCTGACAAAATACCGTTTATCATTAGCACATGCCAGTGCTGAATTATAATGAAATAGTCGTTATGTAAAACAGCCGCAGCATCCCCTCACTCTCCGGAATACCGGCTCTCAAGCCTTCCGCTCTCAATTGTCAGGGAAATACATTTTGTCATCAAGAGACCAAACCCCCTTCTGTGTACAATCCGAACATAGGTAACACTTTAATCCGGGGACATAGGTTACACTTTAATCCGGGGACATAGGTTACACTTTAATCCGGGGACATAGGTTACACTTTTACATGTGTCTTTGAGTTTTGATTATTGTCCGTCTCGTGTTTCTTGGTTATAAAAACATCAAGTCGTTCCGTTGAAAGATGAGACTATATTTTTACCGCCGCGGCCAGACGCCGGGCTTCGGGAACCTGACTCTTCCTGATATTAAAGGAAATTTTCCGGGCTGTTTTCTTATCATCCAGAAACCGGCAAATTATCTGCCATCGTAAAAAACGGCGTTTGACTTCTATGGAAACGACCCGCTCGTAAGGTATGGCAAAATTCCGGGGATTATTTTTTAACAGTTCCTCCGGAGCGGCGTTTTGAATTACTTCCCGCCGGGCCTCCATTAGTTTAATCCGCTTCATCATGCGTTCGTGCCTGTTCCAGCCGTCACCGATAATAACCGTGCGCAGGCTGACATCCGGCGGTAAATCCCCCGGGTGTTTGATATTCGCGGCGATTATCCTGTTCGAGGTGAAAATTAGGTCATAGACGATTTCAAAACTATGGATATTTACGCCGGGGATAGTGCCGAGTTTTTCTTCCACGAAGCAGTGACCTCTCGATTTACAGATATCCGGTATCAGGCCGCCGGCGGCTTCAATCTGACGACAATTCTTTTATTATCTTTACCGGCCTGAGCCACAGGCGGCAGTTGCTGCAACTTTTCGATTAACGATGTCGGCTGCTGTAACGATAATACGACCGAGGTGCCCTCCTTAACCGAGCCGGTCACCAAGACCAGCCGTAAATCTTCTATCTGCTGCAAAGATTGGGTAAATTCTTTCATCTGCCCGGAATCGACGGGAGGTATTACAGTCACCGTAACCGTGTCAGCAAAGACTCCCCCGGTATCCGCGGCTATTTTTTGTTTACCGGCGTTTTTCGCCTCTTTAGCGTCCTGTTTGGCCTTTTCTTTTTCTTCCGCAGCTAACCGCTTTGCCTCTTCGGCATCACGTTTGGCCTTTTCTTTTGCCGCTATCTCGGCATCCTTGCGAGCCTTTTCGGCGGCTGCTTTATCTTCAATAGCTTTACGCCTGGCTTCTTCAGCATCACGCTTGGCCTTTTCTTTTTCTTCCGCAGCCTTGCGTTTGGCCGCTTCGGCGTCCTGCTTGGCCTTCTCTTTGGCGGCTATCTCAGCCTCTTTACGGGCTTTTTCGGCGGCTGCTTTATCTTCGATAGCTTTACGCCTGGCTTCCTCAGCCTCTCGTTTCGCTTTTTCTTTGTCTTCCGCGGCTTTACGTTTGGCCTCTTCGACATCACGTTTCGCCTTTTCCTTAGCTTCTGCCACTAACCGCTTTGCCTCTTCGGCATCACGTTTGGCCTTCTCTTTGGCCCGCGCGGCCTCTTGCTTGGCTTTTTCTTTGGCATCACGCTGTTCCTGTTTATCCATTTCGACGCTCCATTTAATAATTGGGTAAGCCATACGGGACATCCCGCCTGTGTTAAAAGAAACCGAAATTATTATAGCAGTTTTGTCAAGAGGACGAAAAGATGGGTGGAAGGGTATTTTGAAACGTAAGTTAAACTACAGTACCCTTTAAGAGATTGCCGAGAATAAGGTGAGCACATTATAATGATATTCATATCATGAATCGAATTCTTAAACTAATCCGTGCCCCCTACTTTGCCGTAGTGGTTATCGCTCTGGTATATATAGGTATTACTATTTATATAAGCATTCATCTATTGCACGATTCCTACAACACCCACGCTTTCGATTTGGGTATCTTTGCCCAGAGTTTGAAATTCACCCTGGCCGGGCAATTTTTATATAACACGCCTGAAGGCTTATGTCACCTTGCTTACCACTTCTCCCCTATCTTATTGTTGCTTACGCCATTCTATTGGTTATTTCCGCACGTGCAAACCTTACTCGTTTGCCAGGCTATATTATTCGGTATAAGCGGTGTTATTGTTTATAAACTCTGCCGGGTAAATAATTTAAGCCACCGTACTGGCCTGTTGATCGAGTTCCTATTTTTCATCAATCCCCTGCTCTGGGGCACGGCGATGTTCGATTTTCACGCTTCAGCCTTTGCGGTTCCCGCAATACTTACTCTGCTATTAGGCATTCAAACAAATAAGCGATGGCTGATTATAACCGGGCTTGTTGTGGCTTTAACGACCAAAGAGGACGTGATTATACTGATGGGTATCTTCGGAGCGGGTATGCTATTATACACGCTATGGCGAGAAAGAAAGCTCTCCCGGCTTTACCTGACGATATTTATCGCCTCACTGGCCGCTTACGGAGTAGCTGTTGGCGTTTCGGCTATAGCATCAGAGGGAAATTTCCCACGCATCCTGACCTATAGCACCGTGAGGTATGAATATATGCAATTACCGGCCGGCGAGACATTTCAAGGGGCATTAGCGACATTATTCAATGCCGGCACTCTCTCCCTATTATTTGCTTACCTGACGCCGCTGGGTTATTTCCCGTTGTTTCAATTAAGATGGACATTCCCGGCTTTAGTCGTCTTTCTAGAAAATGCTCTATCTACCTGCCCGGCACAGCATGCTTTGCATCAGTCTCATGCAGCGGCTTTACCTTTTCTTTTTATGGGCTTGATTGGCGGGTTAGTCTGGATAAAAGGCCAGCCTAAAATACAATCGGTTATTAGTAAGGCAGGGCACCGTACGATTACTTATGTGTTTATATTTATAATTATACTTACTTCACTCCAATATGTTTCTAACTCCAGAGTGAAATACGCCAAACTGCCAGGGCCGGAGGAAGCCGCCACTAACCAGGTACTGGCTTTAATCCCGGACTGTGCCACGGTAACCACGATGAATAAAGTGTTCCCGCATATTTGCGATAGAACAACCGCCTATTTACCCTGGTTTAAAGACCCTTATACACCGATAGAAAATGGTGATTGGGGATTCCCCACCAAAGATACGGAATATGTCGTGGTGGACCGGGCGCACGATGGGGCTCAGGGCACGATGGAATTCATTATCAAAAAGCAACCGGATAAATATGAACTGATAATGGAACTCGATGGCGTTAAGTTATACCGTTTAAAGCAACCGTAAGCAGTTAATCGAAACGGGATAAAGACGCGTTCCAGGTTACTCCATCATAACCGGAGATGGGAGTACCTGTAATAAAGCCGGTAAGAGAGTCAAATTCATAAGTACCCTTGAGAGGCTTGCTCAAATAATCTTTATTGTCTAGTTCTGCACTAGAAGTAGCGAAAATATTTTTATTCTCTATGGCATAAGCCTGATTTGCTTTTTGGACGCTTTCTAACTCAGTATTTGCTGCGTTGACCCGGCTAATATGCACGAAATTGCCAACATTCGCCAGGGCAACCACAGCTAATATTGCTAGTATGGCAATAATAATAAGAAGTTCAATAAGAGTAAAACCTTTTTGGTCTAACCGGAGGGATCTACGAAAGAAAAAAGCTCTCTTCTCGATTTTAGCATACCTCCCAATTCTTATCGGGTTTCACTCTTTAAATTAAGACTATAGGACTAACCATCTCCACTTTTCAATGGAGATGGTTAGTTTAAACCTATTGGATTCTTATTATATTAGTTTCTGTAACGGGTAAAACGGGTATTATAGGGAGTATAAAAATAAATAATAATACCAATAATATCTATTTAAAAGTCATAGTAGATGCATCCCAAGAAGGACCACCTGGATAAGTTGCTGACGAGAGATTGCCATCGCTGTCAAAAGTGTAAGTACCTTTGATAGTACCATTAATGTACGTAGTTAAAGCAGTACCCGTAATATCACCGGTCATGAAAGTTCCCTGGTGATCTGCCGCATACGCCTGATTACCGGTCTGGACGTTGGCCAGTTCCGAGTTAGCTGCTGAAACATGACCGCTTCTAATAAAGGAAGCAACATTCGGTATAGCGACGGCAGCCAGGATGCCCAGGATGGCGATGACGATGAGTAACTCGATGAGGGTGAAACCTTTTTGCCCCTTCTTAGGGCTGGTGATTTTCTTGAAAAAGTTCTTCATATAATTTGTTTCCTCCTTGAAACTAATTTCACTTCGTATGTTAACCCAGGGTGAAAATACGGACAAGCGTAATTTCCATTAATAAATCTGTTTTCCGCTAATCAACCTCCTTCGTACGTACCTTTGCCGGTTAAAAAACCTTTACAAGCAACTCGTTTATTTTTGAACGTGTTTTTATCATAAACCGTACTTTGAAACTGTGTCAATAGAATTAAGGCAAACTTTAGTTTAAAAACACGCCTGAAGGGTAAACTATCGGACTAAATTCAGCTATCAGCTATGAGATTTGAGCCTTGAGCGGAGAGTTTATCAGGAATTGTCATTCTGGTGTAGACCAGAATCCAGGTTCTTTTGGGCAACCCACGGTGGGTTGCCCTTGCTTTCCGAATGAGGGAGGACGGGATGATTGCCCATCGCCTTCCTACCTCTTCGGGCTTCACCCAGCCTTCTCTGGCAAAATACCGTTTTGCATACAATGTAAATAAATGCTGAGTCAAGACGAAATAGTATTATGTAAATTAAGCGCCTTATTTCCTCACTCTCCCCAAGCTTTCAAATTACTATACAACCTTAAAAAGAAAATGGTACTCTTGACGTTATAGTTTAACTACGCTTACAATGTGCCCAAGAGAGAGCTAATTGTTTGATTATTTTATTGCAATATGGAAAAAGGTACCCGCTAAAATCAGGGGGCCTGTAAGCAATGCCTGCCGCTGGAAGTACTTTGGCATTTGTTGTTTGGTACTTGTCACTCTTATTCTACATTTCAGTATTATCTGTCAGGTAGATTCTTTTGTATTCGATGAAGTTCATTATATCTCAGAAGGGCGATTGGTGATTGCCGGAGAAGAGGCAATGCTATTCGAACATCCGCCCCTAGCAAGATTATTTATCATCACCGGTATACGCCTATTCGGCGATAGCCCCTTCGGCTGGCGCTTTTTCTCGGTCATCTTCGCCACGATATCCGTCGTCCTGTTTTACTTCATTTGCCGCAGGCTGGAAATGCCGCGTGGCGGGCCATTCTTGGCAACGCTGGTATTTGCCCTGGAAAACCTGAGCTTCATAATGGGCAGCATCGCCATGCTGGATGTCTATATGGTTACCTTTATGCTGGGGGCTTTCCTGCTTTTCCTGCAACGCCGGCCAGTGACGTCCGGATTATCGATTGCTTTGAGTGCCCTGGCGAAAACCACCGGTGTTTTTACGGCTATCACATTATCAATCGACTGGCTATTAGACCGGCAGCGCAAGTGGGTATCATTAATAACACTTGCCGGTTCGGCTTTCGTTTCTTTTGCCATTTTGTTTACAGGTCTTCATTTCACTCTCTTAGGAAGATTGGATAATCCTGTTAAAATGATAAATAATATGGTTCTGGAAAATACCAGTATCACATTCACAGAAAATTTCCAATTAGGTGCCAGTAAGCCCTGGGATTGGCTGCTCCAGCCGATGTCAATCTTCGGTTCTTTTAACCCGCAATATATTTTAATACTCAGTTTAACCGTCTGGGTAGTTATTTTCCCGGTACTTGCTTACCTTATTTGGGAGTACATTAAAGGCAGCAAGACGGGACGCTTTGGTATCGCCTGGTTTGCCGGAACCTACCTGCCAGTGGTTTTTATGGTACTGTTAACCGATAGAGTAACCTTTATCTACTATTTTTATCCGGTAGTCGGGGCGATATGTCTGGGCATAGGACTGGGTCTGGCTAAACTGCTGGCATACTGGCGTGCTCACCAACAGAGCCGACGCGGGCAGTCAGCCCTTATCGGAATGGCGAGCTATTTATTTTTGCACGTAGTTACCTTTATCCTATTCTCCCCCATCGGAGTATCTCTTATAAAGTGGTTACCATTATGAGAAAGAAAAATTACAATATAAGATTATGCACCACCATTCTTATCGGATTATGTCTCTCATTACTTCTATGCACGGGCTGTTCTTCTATTAATATGTTTATGGCAGAACTTCATGTCGGCTGGGGCGAATTTCATGCTAAATCCGGTCACTATGATGAAGCAATAGCTGAATACACCAGGGCTATCGAAATTTATCCTAACGATTTAAAGGCATATTATACCAGAGCTTCTTTATACAATTATTTAGGTGAATATGAGCTCGCGCTTACCGATTGTAATAATCTTGAAAATATTACCCGTTACAACCCGAACATTTACACTAATCGGGCAATTGCTTATGCCGGTTTACTAAAATATGACTTAGCTATTGCCGAAGCTACTAAAGCTATCGTATTCACGGGTAATTGGGCACTCCCCTTTGCTATCAGGGGAATGGCCTATTCAGAGACCGGACAGTATCAATTGGCTATTGAAGATACCAACCGGGCGATTGTCCTTGACCCTAAATATATTAACGCTTATAACACCCGCGGCCTTTCTTATGCCTCGCTGGGGGAATATGAAAAAGCTCTGGCAGACTTTAATAAGACAATTGAGTTAAATGAGTATTTTACGGAAGCCTATTTTAACCGGGGCAAGGTATATCAAGAGTTAGATATGAAACCGGAGGCGATTGCGGACTTTGAGAAGTTCATTTCGCTATCGAACGACCCAGCTAGGAAAGACCAGGCCCAACAGTATATCGATGAGATGACGGAATAACAGTTCACAGTCTACAGTTTTCAGTTTACAAGGAACCATTTTTTATTGTCATGCTGGAGCAAAGCGAAGCATCTCAGGGTGGGGCGGGGTAACAACGACCGACCCTTCCCCACCGGATTCTTCGCCGTTTTTGAGTGTTAGGAGTATTCAAACGCCTCCGGAATGACAATGGTCTATTTTTATCATTCTGGCGTTATCCCCTCTCCCTGAGTCTCTCCATCGGTGGAAAGAGGAGTAATTCGAGTTGAACTATTTTGCGGCTTTTTTCGCCCGTCTTAAAGCCATTCTTTCATCCCACCAGACCATTAAGGGCGGCATGACTAACATCGTGCTGACAAGGCACAGGAAGATACCGATGACGGTAGCGATGCCGAAATCCCGGACCATCACAAAGTTTGAAGCAATTAGGACAGCAAAACCGCCCAGGGTGGTAACCCCGGTAGTAACGATAGCCCGGCCCATCTTGGCGGCGGCCGTCAGCATGGCCTGATGCGGCGGTTCGCCCAGGGCTTTTTCCTCTTCATAGCGGCTATCGAGCAGCACCATAAATTCCGTACCGATAGCGGCGGTAATCACGCCGAGGATTGCCGTCAGCGGATTCAAAGGGATGTTGAAGATGAATAATAATAATGAAGCCCAGGCTATAACCAGGCCGACGGACACGGCAATAAAAAGAGCCCGGACAGGCCGCCGGTAAAGCAGGAGCAGCATGATAAATATCGCTGCCAGACATAAACCGTTCATAAGCATCCGGGAGCCGATAACGGAGTCAATCGTCGCTACGCTCATTGCTACCGTGCCGACCGGAGAAACGGTGATACCGGTGAGTTCTAGGCTGTCCGCCTCGATACTCTCCAGTAATTGCTGGGTTTCATCAAGGGTAATGTAACTGGTATAGAAGGACATAGCTGCTGTCGTGCCGTCCCCGGACAATACCTGCCTTAAAAATGGCGCAGGGGTCGCCGCTAAAACCTGGTCGATTTGTTCCTGCGGCGGAATTACGCCGCCGGTCGACTGGGTAACAAGAGTAACCGGGCTGTTAACGGAGATTAGCTCAGGATGCAGGGACATTTCTCTGGTCTGAAATTCCTGCAATTGAGTAAGGGTTGCCACACCGGAAATATCATCGGCCTCGACCATCAGGGTGATTTGCCCGCCGATGCCCAGAATCTCGTTCAAGTTACGAACCTGTTTCAGGGCCGGTAAGTTCTGCGGAATGAGCTGCTGGTAATCGGCGTTAACCGGTAACCAGCGGTCGGCAATACCGCCGCCGACACCGAGGGCAACGGCCAGGATGACGGCAAGCAGAGGACGTTTTACTGCGGCACCGGTCATTTTAGCCAGGCCCCTTTCGATGCGGGTTCCCCCGGTAACGGAAATCCGGCTAAGTTTGGCCACGGGCATCTTTTTATCGCCGAGATAAACGACACTGTAAAGGAAAAACAGGGCGACGATATAGCAAATTACCACGCCGATAACCAGGATGATACCGAAGTCTTTTATCATCGGAACATCGGAGATATACAGGGTGGCGAAACCGATTACCGTGGCCAATAAAGCCACCCCGACCGCCGGCGCCATACTGCCGAAGGACACGGCCACAGCCCGGCCTACCGAATGATTACGGGACAATTCCTCCTGGTAGCGGTTATGGAACTGAATCGGATAATCGATACCTAGCCCGATTAAGATAGGTAACACTGCCATCGTAGCCATAGTGATGGGAATAGGTACATAACCCATCACACCGAAGGTCCATAATGTCCCGATACCGACCACCAGCAAAGATAGCAAGCGCCAGCGGACCCGGAAAAGGAAAAAGAGCACAATAACCATCACGACGACGGCCAGCCCTAGCAGAATCAGAAGGTTACTGCTCATACTATTACTGATGTCCTCGGTTACCAAAGCGTAACCGACAAACGAGGCAGTTACGTTTTGTAATGGATTGTCGCTAAAGTAATCCTGGAGGTCATGGCTGAGTTCCAGTGATTTGCCGTTGCTGGTATCACCGGTGGGGGTCACTATTATCAGAGCGTGGGTGTCATCCGGTATTATTGAAGCGAAAGACTCATTGATATTACCGTCCGAATTATACAGAACTGCTGCAATGAAATTCGGGTTATCCAGCGAAGGCGTCCCGATTTGCTCAAACTGCTCGATAGCGGACTGGAACTGCTGCATCACCGCCGCTTGAGCCTGTTGGGCGGCCTGCTGCTGGGCAGCTTCATCTAAACCGGCGGCGGCGGCCTGCTGTATTGCCGCCTGAGCGGCATCCTTTAAAGCTTGCTCAAGCTGAGCCTGCATCGTTTGTTGGGCTGCCAGTGCCTGTGTTACCGCCTGATTAAGTAATGTAACCGGACTGATAATATAACATTCGTGGCTGGCGGAAAATTCCTGCTCGAACCGGCTCAATTGATATAAATTAGCGCTGGAAAATATATCCTGTACATTTCCATTTAATATAATAGTAACCGGGTCGTCACCGAACTTTTCCTGATACCGCTGCGTATCCTGATAGACCGGGGAATCCGGCGACACCAGCGTGTTGAGGCTGGAATCAGTCTCGAGTAACAATACCCCCGGAACAGCCGCTGCAGAGAGAATAATGACTATCGCAATAACCCACCAGGGCATTTTTTCGACAAAATTAGTCAACAAAACAATAAATTTCTTCATCGCGATTCCCCCTCCTTCCCAACAAACAAATACTACTTAATGTTTTTACCTAGAGTCTCAGCACTTTTTAACAACTGGTCGGCGAAATTAACCGCATTTTGAAGTTGTTCTGTGGTTAGACCATCTAAAAGTGCCCTGATAGCAAAACGGCTGAAACCCCATATTTTTTCAATCAGGGCAAGCCCTTCCGTAGTCAGTTTACAAATAACCAGCCTCCGGTCTTCCGGGCTGACTTCCCGCTGCACCAGGTTCTTCCGCACCAGATTACGCACGATGACGGTGGCGGTAGGCAGCGTAACGCCTATTTTAGAGGCTATATCGCTCATCCTTGAAGGACCTGCCGCACGTAATACCAGTAATATGCGTAATTGAGTTACCGTAATATCAGAGGACAACCACTCCTGAGGAACCACCGGACCGAACATATTATAGATTTGTTCGACGGTCTGGAGAATATGTTCGGTCAGTTTCTGTTTATCGGTTTTCGCCATGTTATTTTCCTCGCTTTACTTAGTAATAGTCTAATATTTATTATATTTCTAATTACTTGACTATGTCAAAGTATTATTGCCAATTCTTTGAAGAAGCAAAAATTTGACATGAACGGTCTGACCGGTACGGTATTAATTAATTGCGGGAAAAATAAAAGGCGGTTTAAAACCGCCTTTTATAAGATAAATAGGTTTAATTGTAAATTAATATAGTACCATTAGTAATATAGCATTATCTCAACCAATCATGTTACGAGAAGGGATTCGTATATTACTCCGGAGAGTCTCCGGGACCGGTGTCATCCGCCACAATTCTCTTTCCGGAGGTGAGGCGTAACATATTCCCCTTAAATTAGTAAATTCCGTTTTGTACGGCACCACGAACCTTTACTGACCGTATTTCAAGGGTCGCTTATAATTAATATTTCATGTTTTACCACGGTCAGGTTTTCTAACCCAATCTAGCCTAGTCCCTATAATAATACTATCTACTTTACTCCAATCCAGTTCTTACTCAGGGTAACCGCAGATACGGCGTCTTTCCCATATGCATCGGCACCACAATAAGCTCTTACCTGGTCATCAGTCGTGCCGCCGCCAATCATTATCTTCACGCTGTCCCGTAACCCGGCTTCTTTTATAGCCTCTACGGTTTTTTTCATCGAGTCGAAGGCTACCGTTAGTAAGCAACACAGTCCAACTACCTGCGGTTTGTGTTCTTTAATAGCATCGACAAACTTGCCGGCCGGTACGTCAACGCCCAGATCGATAACTTCAAACCCATTGATATCCAGCATGAACTCAACGATATCTTTGCCCAGGTCGTGTATGTCCCCTTCTACCGTACCGAAGACTATCTTGCCCAACTTCTTCTGCTGGGTAACCGCACCCATCTTCGGCTTCACAATCGCCGCAATCTCACGGAGTATCTCACCGCCCAT
>JAFGLR010000052.1 GCA_016927955.1 Dehalococcoidales bacterium | reverse complement strand
TGACGGCATTGTATCTACCTTTCCTGGTTCTCATTGTTTTGTTGATAAGAGAAAGCAGCGGAAAGATGCGGCCGGAGGCCAGCCTCTGGTCGTCAAAACCCTGGCTAAATGTGCCCTGACAGCAGGGGTTAAAATAGATTACAAAACGGTCGCCGAGCAACTCGTCCGTGAAAATAATAATACCGGACGGGTCACAGCGGTTATCGCTAAAAATGCAGAAGGCAAATACGTTAAATACATCGGCTCGAAGGCTATCGTCCTGGCTACCGGAGATTTTACCCGGGACAGGGAAATGGTTACTAAATATTGTCCCGAGGTGCTGCCGTTTATCAGCCCAAAACCGGTAAACTACGATGCCCAACTCATCAGCGGAGGTATCTATGCAGGTGATGGACATAAAATGGGCCTCTGGGTAGGCGCCGCCTGGCAAAAAACAGTTCCGAATGCTCCGATTATCAAAAGCTGGTTAAACTTACCCGGTTCGGTTGTCCCGCAACCGTACCTCAGCTTCCAGGGACTGGCAGTTAATAAAAACGGAGTACGCTACTATAACGAAGACGCGACCGGTGCGGTGGCGGCATTTTTCCAGATGAACCAGCCGGATACCACCGTCTTTGCGGTATGGGATATTGATTACGCAAAGCGTATGGCTCCCTGGTATTACAACGGTCAGGACTTCAGGGATCCGGAAGCGAATGTTGAAGCGGTTATCACCACGTGGGAAGCTCAGGCTAAGTCCGGCCGGATCTGCAAAGCAAACAGTCTTAAGGAGCTTGCGGAGCAACTTGGTCTGGATACGGCTACCTTAAGTGCTACCGTAGAAAGATACAACGGCTTTTGTAAAAAAGGTCTTGATGAAGACTACTTCAAACGTCCCGGTTTGCTTATCTCGGTTAAGAAGGCTCCATTTTACGGACAAATTAACAAAGCACCGACTTTATTAGTCGTCAGCGGCGGTTTGCGTACCAATACCAAAATGCAGGTACTCGACGTTGAAAACAAAGTAATCCCCGGGCTTTATGCCGTTGGAACTATTATCGGCGATATGTATGCTAACTATTATTCATTCATGGCTTCAGGAATCCATCTTGGGGCTAACTGTTTAACTTTCCCTTACCTGGTGGGAAGGGAAATTGACAAAACTTAGCCCCATCGTCTACCGGGGTCTATCTTTCCGAGTAAAAGTAAGCATAATAGTTCTGTTTGGAACACTTTACTTTTTTTTTAAAGGAGAGTCCACATTAACAGGTATTCCAATTTTTTATATTTACGAAAGTATTACCAACCCCTCTTGACATCGCCAATTACATAGTATATAGTATGTACCATTAATGCAATGAAATATCCCGTGTTTTTAAATTGAAGCAACTCAGATTAAGTTATAATGACCATTTTATCGTACGCAAAGATTTGATATGAAGATACTTGAAGTTAAAGAATTAACCAAACAATTCGGCGGACTCACCGCAGTTGACAAGGTTAGTTTTGATGTGGATACGAATGAAATCGTAGGAATAATCGGCCCGAACGGAGCCGGTAAAACTTCCTTAATAAATGCTATCAGCGGTCTTTACCATCCCATTAAAGGAAAGGTATTTTTAGAAGGTAGAGATATTAGCCATTCGAAACCCTATCAAATAGCCAGAATGGGCATTGGTCGTAATTTCCAATCATCGGTTTTATTTATGTCATTACCGGTAATTGAGAACGTCTTTTTTGCTTCTCATCTGAACTACCGGATCCCTTACTGGAAAAGGTTTTTACGTACACCATCCGCTATTAGAGAAGAATCAACATTAAGACAAAAAGGGGAAGATATTTTAAAGAGCCTGGGATTGGAACAAATAAAGAACGAAACGGCAGACAGTCTTCCGCATGGTTACCAGAGGATACTGGGAGTATGTATTGCTTTAATGACTAATCCCAGGTTATTACTTCTTGACGAACCGTTAACCGGGATGAATCAGAACGAAATTCAGGTTATGACGGACATCATACGCCGGATAAGAGATACGGGAGTTACGATTATTTTAATCGAGCATAACGTGAGTGCAGTAATCAAGTTATGCGATCGTATCGTTGTCTTGGATAACGGGAGAAAGATAGCCGAAGGTCTTCCTAAAGATATTCAGAATAATGAAGTAGTTATAGAGGCTTACCTTGGCAGAGAATACAACCAATAAAATACTGGATGTTAAAGGACTGAATATTTCCTATGGAAAAGCTAAAGCCTGTGAGGATGTTTCATTTTTCGTTTTAAAAGGAGAAATAGTCTCGATTATCGGAGCTAACGGGGCCGGTAAAACCACGATTTTAAATACCATTTCCGGGAAAAAACCCGATAGTGGCGAAATCTGGTTTCAGGGTAAGCGTATCGACCGGACGGCACCCCATAAAGTAGCCAAAATGGGCATCGTACAGGTGCCGGCGGGGAGACAGATAGTCGCCCCGATGACAGTTCTCGATAATCTCAGGCTCGGGGCTTCGTTAAATAAGGATAAAACCAAATTTAAAGCTAATCTTGATAAAATCTATGAATATTTTCCGATGTTAATGAAAAAACGTTCCCAACTAGCCGGTGAACTGAGCGGCGGGCAACAGCAGATGCTGGCAGTAGCCCGGGCTTTAATGACCGACCCGAAGCTCCTGCTGATGGATGAACCTACCGTTGGCTTATCTCCGATATTAGTGGCTGAGATTGGAAGTATAATAAAGGAAATTAACAAATCAGGCATAAGTATCCTTTTAGTAGAACAAAACTGCCGTATTGCCTTAAAACTATCTAAAAGAGCTTATATTATGGAAATCGGCAAAATTGCCATGCAGGGTGAATCTAAAGATTTATTTAATGATAACCGGGTCAAAGAGTGTTACTTGGGGGGTATTTAGCTGTAACTAGAATATACACCTGAAATATCGGAGTATAAAATCGTTTTTACCTTGTCATCGGAAAACAAATTTATAAATTGTATCCAAATCAGCTTCATAAAATATAATAATTTTTAAGGAGGTACACATGAACCGGAGAAAATTGATTACCATACTCGCAACAATAGGAATAATTGCTGCACTTGTAGTACTCCTTGTTGGTTGTAGTAAGGAGATAACTACAACGACAACTCAAACAACCACGCAAACAAGCACAACCACGACAACAACTACTGCAAAGGTTCTCAAAATCGGCATTATTAATTACCTGGGATGGCCGCCTGGAATTACCGAAGACAAAGTAATTAAAATTCTCGCCGATGATATTAACAAAAAAGGCGGCGTGACTATCGGAAATGAAATATATACCCTGCAAGTGATTTCGTATGATACCCAGAATAGCCAGGAAACTGCTGTAGCCGCGGCTAACAGAATGGTCTATCAGGATGGTGTTAAATTCATCTTATCCGACGGCCGGCAAACCAGCGGTTTTTTGGATATTACGGATGCTGAGAAGGTAGTCGTAATCTGCGGCACGCCGGACCCCAGCATATTGAATCCTAAGTATAAATACGTTTTTAACGCTACCTCGATTAACACCTCCCCGGCCGTGACTCTGGGATGGTTTGCTAAAAACCACCCTGAATTTAAAAATTACGTAGCCGCTTTCACGGATGACCGAGAAGGCCACATGATCAATGGTATTTTCGGCGGGATGTTTACCGCTTTCAATATCCAAAAAACCGATATTTTCTATCCCGCTCAGCAAACTGATTTGAGTGCTGTGGCAACACAAGCAATGCAGTTAAAGCCTGACGTTTTTATCTGGCAAGGTTCTGAAACAACTGTCGTCAAATCCATGAAGCAGGCCGGTTATAACGGACAGTTATTTGCTATAGATGCCAAACCGTTCTCCGATTTAACCCGAACCACTACCCCTCAGGAATTGGAGGGTTTGATCGATGGAGCTTTGCCCACCGAATTTGACCCTCCCCTGACACAGGGAGCTATTGATTTCAAAGCTCTGTATACAGCTGTGACAGGGAAATGGGATGACCCGGCTCTTGACGGTACCGTGTTATTCAACTGCTTAATCGCTGGCTTACAGCAAGCGGGAAGTATCGATACCGATAAGGTAGCTGCCAAAATTAGCTCCGGCATGGAATTCGATACTCCTCTCGGTGTAGCTAAAATGATTCCTCGGGCAGATATGGGAAGCGGCGACCGGACCGTCGACCTTATCGTTTCTACCTTCATCAAACAAATAAATAACGGTAAACCGGAAATCATAGCCACTATTGACCCGGAAGAGGGTATGGCTTATTGTGCGACCCTCTTTAAAGCAAAATAATAGAAACTCAACACCGACGCATCCTCGGGTCCACACCCGAGGATGCGTTTACCCGTCATAACCGGTCACATAATAATTTAATATAATAACCTTTTAAATAAACCTTTAGTTAAAGGAATAATTATCGTGTTATACGGCCAACTGTTCCTCGATGGACTGGCAACTGGAGTAGTCTTCGTACTCCTCTGTGCGGGGCTTGTTTTAATCACAAGCGTCTGCCGGATATTATTTATGGCTTACGGCATCTTCTATACCATCGGTGCTTATACAACCTGGTTTCTCGCGGTCAAAATGAATATTAGCTTTTTCCCTGCGCTTGTCGGCGGAATGGTATTTTCAGGACTTCTAGGGGGACTTTTTTACGTTATCCTCTTCCAGTACCTCCAGAGAAGAAAAGGGGCGTTTTTGGCCACCTTAATCGCTTCAATGGGCCTGATGATGTTCCTCCAGCAAGCCAGCATTTTAATATATGGAACACAAAATCAGGGCATCCCGACGGTTTTTCACGGAGTTTTAAATTTAGGTAGCATTCATATTTCTTTTGATAAATTAGCACTAATCATTATAAGTATTGCTATTACGGTAATTTTATTCTTCATTTATGAAAAGACTTCCCTAGGTAGGTCAATGCGTGCCGTTTCCTTCCTGCCGGAAGCCTCTCATTTGTTCGGCATAAATACGAGTGCCATATTTTTCATGACCCTGATGCTGGCCACCGGGCTGGCCGGCTTAAGCGGCGGTCTTCTGGCACCGGTCTACGGCATCAATGTTACGATGGGTAACAATATTATATGGACGATAATTTTAATGGTGATGCTGGGCGGTATGGATAGTCTCCTCGGGGCTGTCGTTGGCGGTTTAGTAATTGGCCAAATACTAAGTTTCGGCCAATTTTATATCGGTAGTTCGGTCCAAATACTTATCTTCATCGTCATTGGTATCGTCCTGTATTTCAGGCCTCAAGGCTTAATGGGGCGTGGCGTAAATATCGAAGTATAGAGATTTGAAAGTGTCTAAACTTAAACAACATTGGCAATTGCTCACGATTATCGTTGCGGTAGTAATTATTTTCTGTTTACCCTCATTTATACACTCACCGTATTATCTTGACCTGATTATTACCGGTATCTCAAATGCTCTATTGGCAATGACTTTTATAATCTGCTTGAAAGTAGGTTTGATTAATTTAAGCACGGCTGTATTTTGGGGCATGGGAGCTTATACTACCGCAGTTTTGATGGTAAAATACGATTTTTCTTTCTGGGCGAGTCTGCCCTTATCTGCTGTGATAACAGGCGTTATTGCCTGGGGGCTAAGTTATATCTTAATCGGACAAAAGACTTCTGCCTTTTCTTTTGTTATGTTCACCGCCATATTAGGCTCGCTATTCTCACTGGCTGTCGGTAATATTTCCTTCCTGGGAGGATACAACGGCTTTCCTAATATCCCCGACCCAAATCCAATTAATTTATTTTCTCTTGCAACTATAGAATTTAATTCGAAAGTCCCTTATTTTTACTTGATACTCGTCATAGCTGTGGTGGTTATTCTGGTTTTAAAATCCTGCTATTCGAGCTGGGCCGGCCGCGCCTTTACGTCAGTCGGCTTAGACGCCAAACTGGCAGAATCAATAGGTATCAGCTCCTTCCGTTTTAGGATGTTCGCCTTTATCTTATCTTCTGCTATCGCCGGTCTTATAGGCAGTTTTTACGCTACTTATCACGGATTTATTATCGCTACCGGTTTCGGAATGTGGAAAACTATATACGTACAAATCTATGCCATCTTGGGTGGCGTGGGTTACGCCGTGCTCGGCCCTATTATCGGCTCAGGTGTGATG
Organism: Dehalococcoidales bacterium; assembly: GCA_016927955.1. Lineage (GTDB taxonomy): Bacteria > Chloroflexota > Dehalococcoidia > Dehalococcoidales > JAFGLR01 > JAFGLR01. The sequence goes on along the minus strand of JAFGLR010000052.1, from coordinate 3,876 downwards.
ACCGTACTTACTGAAACATTACGCCCGTGGGATTTGTATTCGCCCCTTATTGTCGGAGCTCTTTTAATGTTGTTGATTGCATTCCTGCCCGATGGATTGTTAGGTTTACTTAAATATAAAAACACAATTAAAACCTTGCCGCAAAATAAGGCCAATCTCTCAAAAATACTTACATCCACCTTCAATTTCAAGCGTAAATAATAAATAATTACTCTCGGAAGAAGTTAAGGAAAATGTCTGTGGAACTGCGAAAAGCTATCGGATATATCAAACGTAACCTAGAAACCTGTACCGGCTGCCGCACCTGCGAAGCGGTATGTTCGTTAAGCCATGAGGGAGTGGTCAGCCCCGGCTTAGCCCGTACGGGAATAACGGATTATATCAAAGAAGGTCACCGCATCGAGGGTTATGCCTGTAGACAATGCAGCAGCCCGGAATGTCTGTATGCCTGTCCCTCCGAAGCAATATACGTTGACGAAAAGACCGGAGCCAGAGTCATTAACCCGGATAAATGCGTCGGCTGCAAGCTCTGTATGGAAGCCTGTCCGCAGGCTCCCAATATACCCATAATGTACGACTCCGGGAGAAATATCTGCGTGAAGTGCGACCTGTGCGGCGGAGACCCGCTTTGTGTTAAATTTTGCCCTGAAGCATCTCTGACACTTGCAACAATTCCGGATGGGAAATATAAGATATGTCTGACTTAAAATACGGATGGGTGGGAAAGATTCTGAAGGTTGACCTGACGGAAATGAAGGTCAGTACCATACCCACGTCTAATTATGTCCCAAAATTTATCGGCGGCCGGGGTGTGGGAGCAATGCTTTATTGGGAGGAAGTCTCCCCGGAATGTAAAGCATTCGACCCCGAGAATGCCCTGATAATGATGACCGGTCCCGTTACGGGAACCCTGGCACCGTCGGCCGGCAAGTTCTCTATCACGTGTAAATCGCCCGTCAACTTTAAAGAAGCCTACTGTCCTAGTATACCGGGCGGACATTGGGGGCCGGAGTTAAAGTTCGCAGGATACGATGGCATCGTGATAAAAGGAAAAGCTGCTGAGCCGGTGTACCTTTGGATTAACAACGGAAAAGTAGAAATCCGCGGGGCGAAATATCTCTGGGGAAATACCGTAAGTAATACGATGTTCCAGTTATACCGTACGCACAGTCCCAAAACCAGGGTCTTGTGTATCGGCCCGGCCGGAGAAAACCTCTGTAGGGAAGCGGCTATCATCGTCGACGGCGAACATGCCACAGGTATCGGCGGCGCCGGGGCAGTGATGGGTTCGAAGAACCTTAAAGCAATCGCCGTACTGGGGACAGGGGCTGTAAAGGTGGCGAAGCCTCAAGAATTAATGGACCTGTGGTGGCATTATGCCCGTCTGGTAACCCGTAAACCGGGAGAGGCAGAGTGTCCCCACGTTCATAAATCCCTGACTGAAGGCATTTATCACGGAACTCATATTCCTCATTGTCCGGGTCATCCGAAAGCCCCGGGAGCGAGCGACGAGGCATTTTTCGGTAATAACGGGCTGGACGAATCCCTTTGCTTATTAGCCGATTACGTTAAGGACGGTACCATCAAGTTAAAAAGAGGCGGGTGCTACAGTTGCCCGATCAATTGTGTTCTGGCATGGCAGTCCAAAGATGTAGATATACCCAGCGGCTCCGGTCTTTGCAACGGCTGGATGAGCTGGGCTACCTGGGAGTGGGCGGGGTACGGCAAGGTGATTGGCCCTCCTGCATTGCAATTCAACACCTATATAACCAATTTAGGCTTGAGCGCTACGAATACACTCGGCTATCATTTTTACTGGTTTCTAAAAGACCTGGTAAACCTTGGTATCGTAACGAAGGAGAACACAGGGTTGCCTATCGATAAACCCTGGTCCCTCGATTTTATCAAGGGAGTTCTCGAGCAGTTCGCTTTCAGACGTGGTATCTTCGGGAAAGACGGCATATTTGCTATGGCCCCCGAGGGGGGGCCGAGATTCTTAAAGAGCCTTTCCGAATCGAATTCTGCCGTTAAGGAAACTTATAATAATCTAATGGTCCATCCGGAATTTTTTGTACAATGGGAGCGGAGTTACCGGGCGGTTATTAAACCAACCACAGATGCCATTATTCACGCAACGGAAACAAGAAGATGGGCAGTTCATTCAAGCGCAGGAATTAACGGCTTTATGACTTTAATCAGGGACGGTCAAAACTTAACCACTCCTGAGTTGCTAAAACAGGGAAACGTAAAATACCTTGGCTATGAAGATGCCTTTGATATTATGGGAGAACCCAAGACCTGGAAAAATAAAGTCCCCGCGGCGAAAATGTTACACAATCTGGATATCAATGCGGACTGCATGACCTATTGCTCTTGGGCAAGCTTTCCCGCCTTCTATTCGAGATACACGGCTGATAAATTCGGCGACCCGGAAAACGGTGCAAAGGTCTTCTCTGCCGTTACCGGCATCAATACGACCCACCAGGAAATGATTGACGCTATGGACCCGGTATACAACGTCGAGCGGTGTATCCATGTTAGAGAAGGCCGCCGGAGAGAACATGATACCTTTAGCGACGGTACCTTTAATTCACCGGAATGGGCTTGGACCAGCAGAGAAGAATTCCATAAAGTCATGGATGAGTATTATACCTTGCGGGGCTGGGACCTGGAGACAGGCATACCGCTAAGGTCGACTCTCGAGAAACAGGGCTTAAAGAAAATCGCCGATGAACTTGAAACAAAATACGGCGTAAAAGTCCCGGCATAAAAGTAATTTTAGCGATACCGGATATAATCGATATCTCACACCGAATCAGGTTTAAGGATGGGTATTTTTCCCGTCGTAGATTGATATTCGTTATATTCAATCCCGACTTGGATCCTAAATACTAATTTATATATTATTTATGTAAATATAAATCAAAGTTTTATCAAGATAGTAATCAGGAGAGAGTCATGAAACATCAGGAAAGCAATTTCAAAGGGTATAAGGACTACAATATCTATTACCAATCCTGGCAGCCGGAAGGGAATATTAAGGCAATATTGCTGGTTGCACATGGCTTTTGCGAACACAGCGGGCGTTACGGTAACGTAGTAAACTATTTTATTCCTAAAGGCTATGCGGTGTATGCTCTCGACCACCGTGGGCACGGTCGGTCTGACGGAGCACGGGCCCAGGTTGACCGTTTTACCGACTTCGTCGAAGATTTGAAAACATTTTTTGATATTGTGCACAAAGAACATCCCGGTAAAAAGATATTTCTTATCGGTCATAGTATGGGGTCTGCAATCAGCTTGATTTATGCTCTGCAATATCAGCATGAACTAGCTGGACTTATTACTTCAGGCGCTAGGGTAAATCCACCACCTCCCCCAAGAGTGCCTAACCAGCCAATTAATACTTCGTTTTTCAGCCGTGATCCGGCAGTAATTCAAGCACATAAAAACGATCCGCTTGTATACCACGGACCTATGCCACAAAACGCACCACCAACTAAAATGACTAATAAAATGCAAGAAGAGCTTCCGCAGATAAAACTGCCTGCCTTAATAATGGGAGGTGATGGCGGTGAAGACGGTGAGCAAAGCCAAGCAGTATATGAACTTATTGGTTCTGAAGATAAGACAATAAAGCGTTATAAAAATGCGCTGCATGAGATTTTCAATGAACCGGAACATCCAATGGTCATGGCTGATATGGAGAAATGGCTGGAAAGCCATTTATAGTAAACCGCTGTTATTATTTGACAAACCAAGAGAATACATCATATCATAACGGCGATTAATAATCTCCAATAAACACATCGTATCTAACCAATGAGAATAATACTAAACGGAATCCTGATTATAATAACAGAAACAATACGATAT
>JAFGLR010000051.1 GCA_016927955.1 Dehalococcoidales bacterium | reverse complement strand
TTGTTCTTTATCGTTCAACGTCACATTCATATGGTGACATTTTCACAGAACACTTAAACGGTGACAAAATCATAGAACAATAACAAGATATTTTTCTCCTATTGCTTACGATTGTTTTGCGATGTAAAATAGATTCACTTAGTTTATACACGAGAGGAGTCCGGATTGGAAATTAAAGCTATCAGCGGTAAACTCAGCAAAATACAGGTAGATGCTATTATCATCGGCTACTTCGAGGGCATGGAAAACCTGACCGCCACAATATCCGGCATAGACAAAGCATTAAATGGAGTTATTACCGAACTCATTACTCAAAAGGAAATCAAGGGAAAGGTTAATGAAGTAAACATCATCCGTACTTTAAATAAGCTGCCGGCTAGCCGTGTCGCTATCGTCGGACTGGGCAAACGTAATAATTTAACACCGGAAAAAGTCCGCACTGCCACCGCCGCTGTATTACGCCAGTTACGCAAACAAGGAGCCTTAGACATCGCTACCGCTGCTCTTGGTATGGATATCGCCGGTATTTCCTCTGAACAATCGGCCTGGGCAATTGCCGAAGGGGCTATCCTAGGCCTATATTCCTACCGTAAACATATGACCGGCGACCCCGATTATGAAGAGGTCAAGCAACTTACGATTATCGAAGCAAATGAGGCTAAACTGGACGGACTAAAGGCAGGTATCCATAAAGGGGAAATAACTGCTGAAGCCTGTATTTTAACGCGCGATATGGTCAACGAACCTTCAAACTATATGACACCGTCCAGCATGGCCGCCACGGCGAAAAATCTAGCTGAGGCCTACGGACTCAAGATTAACATACTAGAACGTGAGCAGATGCAGGAATTGAAAATGGGTGCTCTGCTCGGCGTCAGCCAGGGCAGCGACCGGCCGCCTAAATTTATCACCCTGCGGTATCACGGCAAAGAATCGGAGAAAATCGACGTAGCCCTGGTCGGGAAAGGCATCACTTTCGATTCCGGCGGCATTTCTATCAAGCCTTCCGACGGCATGGGGGAAATGAAGGGAGATATGGCCGGTGGGGCCTCGGTCATGTCTGCTATCAGCGCCATTGCCCGACTCAAGGAAGAAATCAATGTTATCGCTGTAATTCCGGCTACGGAAAACATGCCCAGCGGGAGTGCCTTTAAACCGGGTGACATTCTCACTTCTATGAACGGCAAAACCATCGAAATTATCTCCACCGATGCCGAAGGCCGCCTCATTCTCGCTGACGCCCTGGCCTATACCAAGACCTTTGACGTGAAATACATTATCGACGTTGCCACCCTTACCGGGGCCTGTCATATCGCTCTGGGTGATGTCTGCACCGGCGTCTTCACGAACAACCAGAAGCTGGCCGATAAAATCGTCGCCGCCGGTAACAATACTGGAGAACCAATGTGGCAGATGCCGATGTTTGACGTTTATAAAGAGTTGAATAAAAGCGATGTTGCTGATATTAAGAACACTGGCGGCCGCTGGGGCGGGGCCATCACTGCCGCTAAATTCCTCGGCGAATTCGTCGGGGAAACACCGTGGGCTCACCTCGATATAGCCGGTACCAGTACCCTAGAAAAAGACCGTGGCTATTTCCTCCGAGGGGCCACCGGTATACCGACCCGTACCCTCATCAGCTTTATCCTGTCGCTGGTTAAGAAAACGGGAAAGTAAGAGCGGGTTTAAAAGCGTCCCTATATCTATTCCGCCGGCCTGTTTTTACCTTTTTACAATTACAACAATACAAACTACTAACTGCAAATTACTGATTACTTAATCCGTAATCCCATTGACATATATACCTGGTTTGAAATATTCTACATTCAGGTAAATAATCTTAACCTTACCGGATATGGAGGTGAATACTTATGAAACAGATAGCAGTACTCACCAGCGGCGGCGATGCCCCCGGTATGAATGCGGCCATCCGGGCCGTCGTGCGAACGGGCATCGACAAAGGCTGGCAAGTATGTGGCGTTAATAACGGTTACCACGGCCTGCTCAACGATAACATTATTCCTCTCGGTGCCCGCGATGTCGGCGGCGTAATTCAGCGGGGCGGGACGATACTAGGCAGCAGCCGCTCACCGGAATTTGAGACGGAGGAAGGCCAGCTAAAAGCTATCCGGAATTTAAAGCGTCATGATATAGAGGCACTCATCGTCATCGGCGGTAACGGTTCGCAGCAGGGTGCTTTCTCTCTTTCGAAGCGGGGTTTCCCTATCGTCGGTATTGCCTCCACCATCGATAACGACCTGTACGGTCCGGATATTACGCTCGGCGTCGATACCGCCCTGAATATAGCACTGGAAGCTATCGATAGGCTCAAGGTGACGGCCTCTTCCCACCAGCGTGCCTTCCTGGTCGAAGTGATGGGGCGGAACTGCGGTTACCTAGCTATGATGTCTGGTATTGCCGGCGGGGCGGAATACGTGGTACTCCCTGAAGTAGACACTGACCCCGAAGAAATCGCCCAGCGGCTCCGGGCGGATTACCAGAAAGGCAAGCAGCATGCGATAATCGTCGTGGCGGAGGGGGCGAAATACAATGCAGAAAAGCTTAGCGCATATTTCAAGAAACACCAAGAACGGCTTGGCTTTGATTTACGGATGACGATTATCGGGCACGTGCAGCGCGGTGGTGCTCCGGGGGCTTTTGACCGCTTATTAGGGACACGCATGGGTGCGGCGGCAACCGATGCCCTTACCCAGAAAAAAGAGGGGGTCCTGGTCGGCCTGTATAAAGGTGAAATAAGCACCCTGCCGCTGGAAAATGTTGTCTCCCATAAAAAGAAATTAGACTTAAAGCTATTGAAACTGGCGAAGGCTCTGAATAAATAAGCCGCTAATACAAAATTACAAATTACTAGTTTCCTCATTTCCAACCTGAGCGGAAACCAGTAACAATTTCGTAGCCGTGACTCTTACGGTGGTTCTTATCATTCTTGTTATCACGACACTATCCCCGTGAAATCGTGAGGCAAAGCAACCTTAAACGATAGTAATGTGGAGTAAGTGCCGCGAAGCGAAACTCACCACTGATAACTGACGGCTGACAGATGGAAGCCGTATTTATATATTGCGAAATAACCGTCATTAAGCTACGATATAATCATGAGCACACGTCAGAAAGCAGGTGCGATTATCGTAGCCGCCGGCGAAAGTAAGCGTATGGGCGGTATTGATAAAATGTGGGCTTTAATTGACGGCAAACCTGTCTTGGCCCGCACTATAGAGGTATTTGCGAATTGCAATGCTATCGACCACATCGTTATCGTCCTGAATAAAATGAACCTGAAAAAGGGACGTCTGCTAAAAAAAGAACTGGCCGCCGCTAAGAAAATCACCCTGTGTACGGGCGGCAAACGCCGGCAGGATTCCGTGGCAGCCGGTCTGGCAAAGTTGAGCGAATGTCAGTGGGTGGTTATCCATGACGGTGCCCGGCCCTTGGTTACGACCGATTTAATCGAACGCTGTCTGGAGGCGGCTCGTGAAACCGGCACGGCTATCGCGGCGGTTCCCATAACCGACACGGTGAAAATAGTAAGGAATAACAAAGTAAAGCAGACCGTACCGCGGCACGTGTTATGGGCAGCCCAAACACCGCAGGTATTCCGCTATGACATTATAACCGAAGCTCACAGCAAAGTTTCCTCGGACGCAACGGACGATGCCTCACTAGTCGAGCAAATAAAATACAAGGTTGTCATCTCCCCTGGTGCCACCGATAACATCAAGATTACGACGCCGGATGATTTAATTCTGGCAGAATCAATATTGAAAAAGAATGGTCAATAAGATTCGAGTAGGCATCGGCTATGATACACACCCACTGGTCCCCGACCGGCTGCTGGTGCTGGGCGGCATTACGCTGCCCTTCGCCAGAGGGCTGGAAGGGTGGAGTGACGCCGATGTGCTCACCCACGCTATTATAGAAGCCCTGCTCGGGGCAGCCGCCCTCGGGGACATCGGCCGTCATTTCCCCGCCGGCGACCCGCAATATAAAGATATTTCGAGCCTTATTATGCTGGATAAAGTAAAAGACATGCTCGCTAAGCATAGCTGGCAAATCGGCAACATCGATGCCACTATAGTCACGGAAGAGCCGAAACTCAAAGACCATATCGAAGCGATACGGCAGTTACTCAGCAAGACACTGGGTATTACCCTTGAACAGATTAGCCTCAAAGCCAGTACGAATAACGGCCTTGGAGCTATTGGACGCGGTGAAGGTATAGCTGCCTATGCCGTGGCGTTAATTGAAGACCTAAAATAGCCAGAAGGGAATATAAATGAAAATCTACAACACACTCACCTCTCAAAAAGAGGAATTCGTCCCCCAGGGAGATACGGTATTAATGTATGTCTGCGGCGTTACACCTTATGATAACAGTCACCTCGGTCATGCGATGAGCTATATTTATTTTGATGTTGTCCGCCGGTATTTAAAATACCGCGGTTATAAAGTGAAATTCGTACAGAACGTTACCGATATCGATGATAAAATAATCAACCGTGCAAATCAGATAGGCATCCCGCCGAACGAACTGGCGGAAAAGTTCACACAGAGCTTCTTCGATGATATAACTGCTCTCAACGTCGTTCCGGCAGATATTTACCCGAGAGCGACTCAGGAAATCCCCAAAATTATTGAGGTCATAAAGGGTCTGGCGGAGAAAGGTTATGCTTATCCCTCACAGGGCAGCGTTTATTTCCGCGTCAGGCAGATGACAGACTACGGTAAACTATCTCACCGCACTCTGGATATGATGATGGCAGGAGCCAGAATCGAGTCTGGAGAAGAGAAAGAAGACCCAAGGGATTTTGTCCTATGGAAAGGGGCTAAACCGGGCGAACCACAGTGGGAAAGCCCGTGGGGACCCGGACGTCCGGGCTGGCATATCGAATGCAGTGCGATGTCTTTGAAGTATCTCGGGGCAACGCTGGATATCCACGGCGGCGGACAGGATTTAATCTTCCCTCACCACGAGAATGAAATTGCCCAATCGGAGAGCTTTACCGGTAAAAAGCCGTTCGTTAAATACTGGATGCACAACGCCATGCTCCAACTCGGTACGGAAAAGATGAGCAAGTCGCTGGGTAACCTCATAACGATAAAGGACGCTCTGCAGAAGTTCGGCGCCGATGCCCTGCGGATTTTCTTCCTGAGTGGTCATTACCGCAGTCCGATAACCTATACCACCGAAAACGTCGAGAGTGCCGGACGCGGAGCGGAAAGGCTACAACAGGCTGCTACTGCTGAAGCTAAGGAAAATGCTATAGAAGGCAATATCGTCACGGAGACTTACAAACAGCGTTTTATCGATGCGATGGATGATGATTTCAATACCGCACAGGCTATAGCCGTATTATTCGATTTAGTCCGCGATATCAACCGCACCATTGAAGGCGGTGCTTCGGCGAAAGCAGGGCAAGAATTATTAAAGGAACTGTCCAAAAATTTAGGTCTGACACTTAAATCTCCGGAGAAAAGCGTCGAGGCAACCCCGTTTATTGAACTTTTAATTGCGACCCGTAAACAACTCCGTGATGCCAAGCAATTTCAGCTCGCTGATGACATCAGAACCAAATTACTTGAATTGGGCATAGTGCTGGAAGACACCGCCAAGGGTACTACATGGAAGGGGAAGTAGAAATCCCAAAGTTTCCCGCAATATACCTATTTCAAAATGTATATTAAAAAGGTTCAACCCGCCAAAATGGGATTTTTATGTATCTGTTATCTCTGTAAATCCATCTAATTACTATATTAAATAACCTCCTAATGTGTTAAAATACTTTACATATGTCAGCCAAGAAAATCAGCCAAAAGAATAAAGAAACAACTAATCCGACAAAAACCTCTGTTTTTGAATGGGTAAAAAACCATCCGACCCTACTTTTACTTGCACTAATAACAGCCCTGGCAATTTTTCTGAGGTTCTTCACTTTAGGCTCTGAGAGCATCTGGCTGGATGAAGCTTATAGTATTATAGAAAGTCACCTATCCGTACAGGGAATCGCAGCCAGTTCAAATCATCCGCCGTTATATTTCTGGATTTTACGCGTTTGGATAGACATATTTGGCACCAGCGAGTTTGCCATACGCTCCCTATCAGCAATATTCGGTGTATTCACCATCATCCCAATCTATTTTACCGGGAAAACTTTGTTTAATAAAAGAATCGGTTTATTAAGTGCTTTCTTAGCGTCATTTGGCGTTACATTAATTTATTATTCCCAAGACGCTAGGGCTTACAGTTTGCTAGTGCTGTTATCAACATTATCTTACTTATTCTTCATTAAAATTTTTAATACGGATGAAAAGAAATATTATATAGCCTACACGGTCGTTACGGTTTTGTTAATTTACACGCACTTTTTCAGTCTATTTCTTATTGGTGCACAAATACTATTCTACCTTATTTTCATTAAAAAATACCCCGGACTGAAGATTAAACACCTTATTCCCCTAGCGATAATTATTGTCTCGATTATTCCGATGTTATTATTATTGAAAGATAATATTAACAGAATAGGCGGCGGGGGTTTCTGGATTACCGAACCGAGTAATACGGCATTTTTTAACACCCTTATTAATTTCTCCGCTACCGGTTCAACACGATACGTTGTTTTTGCTATTTTTATTATACTGGCGATATGGGGAATTATCAGCTTATTCCGGAATACTAATAAACCCTGTAGAAAGAATCCCAAGTATAATAAAAACAAAGCTCACAATATTATTGAAGAAGAGTGTCCAGGATTAGGGTCTACGCCAACGATGGTACTTCTTCTTTTATGGTTATTTATTCCGACACTGATTCCATTTATCGAATCAAAATTACTGGTCCCGATTTTCCAGACCAAATATGTTGTTGGAGCCTATCCCGCACTGGTAATAATGGTAGCTGCCGGTATTAGTTATTTAAGATCCAAATGGCTCATTTACCCGGTCTTGATACTAATTATTATTCTATCAAGTGTCGGTTTATATAGTTATTACAAGTATCCCAACAGAGAGCAATGGCGTGAAGCCGTCCGCTATATCGAAACCCATTCTCAGCCTGATGATTTGATTATCATATGCAAAGGCCACTACCATCTGCCTTTTGACTATTATTATAAGGGCAGTCTGACGGAACAGGGGATACGTTCCACAGAAGACGCTACGGACTTTATTAACTCTGAAGACGGCCAAGATTTAAAAAACCAGGGGAGGTTGTGGCTAGTACTAGCATATGATGAGTCCGATGTATATTATGTATTCGAGAACGCTTATGGAAAGGATTCCATTGAAGATGGCCGGGGATATTTGGCGGTTACGGTAATATTGTTTAATCCTTCGGGAAATTAATCTCTGAGTAAAATTGTATGTTTTCCAATCTGTTTTTGTCATTTTAGTGACTTTCTGCTATACTATCTCATTACTTTAAGGAGAATAGCACCGTATGTTAGATGAAAAATGGGCTCAACTCACTCCGGAACAGAAGCGTGCAAAAAGATATGACCGTCTATTAAACAAGGAAGGGATTAATTTCGAAAGCCCGCTGGCGGAAAAGAACTACAACATCCGTCTGCAACGCATTTTAGATGCCTATCAAATTAAAGAGCCTGACCGCGTACCGGTAAATATTTACGCAAGCCCAGCCAGCGTTTATGGTATTAACGGTAAAACCATAATGTATGATTATGACAAATTAATTAGTGCCTGGAGCAAGTTCAACGATGAATATGCCGAAAAACTCGATACCTTCACTGCACCATCCATGGTATTACCGGCTTCGGTATACGATTTGATAGACTTTAAACTGTATCTCTGGCCGGGTCACGGTCTGCCGGATAGCGCTTTATCCCAGCAATTTGTTGAATCTGTGAATATGCGTGATGACGAGTACGACCACCTGATTAGAGACTCCTCTGATTTCTTTATGAGAGTCTATTTACCTCGTGTCTTTGGAGTCTTTAAACCTTATAAATATTCATCGCCCTTATTTAGCCTTGTCGAATTCCCCCATGCCTATTTTATGCCCTTTATGATGCCGGAGTTTCAGGAGATGTGGCAAAAGTTCCAGGAAATATCTCAGGAATTATTCCGCTGGAGTCAGAAAGTCGGTACGTACAGCAGCCACGGCAAGTCAAAGGGTTTCCCTTCCGTAGACGGACTTGGTTTCGGGAAAGCTCCCTTCGATACTATCGGGGACACGTTAAGGGGTACTAAAGGTATTATGAAGGATATGTATAGCCAGCCGGGTAAGTTACTGCAAGCCCTTGATTCAGTCGCAGATATGACTATAAACTCGGTGATAAGTTCCGTTAATGCCAACGAAGGTTTAATCGCCACATTCCCGCTGCATAAAGGTGCGGACGGTTGGATGTCACAAAAACAGTTCGATACTTTTTACTGGCCATCACTCAAGAAAGTCATCGATGCCGTCATTAAAGAAGGTATCATCGTTCGCTGCTTTGCGGAAGGCAGCTATAATACACGCCTGGAAACCATCAATCAGTTCCCGAAAGGCGCCGTGCAATGGTGGTTCGACCTGACTGATATGGCCAAAGCTAAGAAGATATTGGGCGACCGGTGCTGTATCCAGGGCAATGTGCCGGTCTCACTGTTAGTCACCGGTACACCTAAAGACGTTGAAGAATATTGCCGTAAGCTAATTGAAACCTGTGCCCCGGGCGGCGGTTACATTTTATCACCCGGAGCCCAAGCTGACGAAGCTAAAATGGAGAATATAATAGCAATGGTCGACGCCGTTCGAGAATACGGCGTATATAAAAAGTAAACGATATTTTTCGTTATCTACGATATAATAGGGCGGATTAAATATCCGCCCTATTATGTTTGAAAAGGCAACTGTAAGGCTCCTCCGCCTTAGACCTGATTAGACATTAATTCGATAATCTTTCAGATATTACCGAATTTTAATTCAGGAGCCGGAATGAATATTTTCGTTTCTTTAAAGTCAAACTACTTGAATATAATACAAATCCCACAAAAGGGAGAGAGCCTATGACTAAGTAATAGTTTGTTTTTTGCTATATAGGAGTTAATATTTGTTTGTAGTTTGTGTCTTGGAATTTGGAATTACACTATTCCCCACTCCCGATATCCCTGATAGATAATTGAAGCGTATTCTTTTGAGGGCTGGGAGTCTTCAGGCTGGCCGGTTTTAACGTAAGTTACAGCCTCCATGGCGGTGCCGTCCTCATCGAAGACGATAACTTTGATACGGTTATAATCATTGGGAAAGCCTTTGGCTTTATCGAGACGGTTCAGGTCTTTATCGGAAATTTCATAGACGACGCCGGAGACTTTACCGCCCTGCACACGCCGGATACTGGCGAGGCCGCCCTGCCATTGCCGCGACCAGCCGACGAAAATAAGCTTGTAGTTGGGTAAAGTGGCCGATGATACAGGCTTGCTATCCGGACATCGTTCTTTCATGGCCTTTTTAGGGATATTCAAACTATAGGCGAAATAGTACAATGTATTACCTCAAAAGTAAAAGCTTAAAACTATATTTTATACTATTATATCACCTTCACCCCCGTCTCAAGTACGAGTCTGGCTCTAACCCTATCTCCCGATAAATGCGATCATACGGCCAGCAAGGAGAGGAAACTAGAGATAATTTACCACGAACTAACCTTTAGCACCCCAGATGAAGAAACCTGTTAATATGGCTACTGCCGTTACGGCTATGGCAGAGTAAGTAAATACGGTATGAAAGCCATAGATATCGATAAGAACCCCCATAATCGGGGCAAAGATAGCACCGGTGTATTGCATGGTGGAATAGTATACGCCATATATCGTAGAACGGTGCTTGGCGGGTGTTTGGCTCATAATGAACACTTCTGTCACCGGGAAACGCACTGCCTGGATGACACCCATTACCCATAGAACAGCCCATAAGCCAAAGCCAAACTTTACTTCTGCCAGAGCGAATATTATTAAGCCGCTGAGAATACCCGTAATGATAACGACCTTTGTACTGCCGATTCGGTCAGATATAAATCCGCCTACCGGTCCGGCCCATAAGCCCGACGAGAACACGATAGACAACGCCATAGCTCCCACTTCCTTGGAGGCACCAAGTTCGTTCACCATATACAGACTGAGAAAAGCAAGGACGGACGCTCCCGCGCCTCCCCCAACAATCATCATAATGAGGAAAGCTATCAGCCGCCGCTTATATCCGGGCTGCGGCGGGTTCTCCACCTCCTGACGGCGTTTAATTTCTTCCATTTGTGCTTTGCCGTAGCGGCGTTTCAGGTAAATGAAAAAGAAAACGCCTAATATCGCAGTGGGTATCGCTAAGGTTAGATAGGCACCCCGCCATCCCCAGGCAATCGCTATCGCACCGGCGACCAGCGGGGCCAGGAAGAAGCTGGAATTACCGCCGATAAGATGAAGACCGAGAGCCCTACCGCGCTGATTGGCAGGCACCGACATAGATATCAGAGGCGTTGCAGCCGGATGATATCCCCCGGCCATCAAACCCATAAAAACCATGGCAACAAGTAGTAAAATATACGTATTTGAAATTCCGACGAACACACCCCCAACGGCTACTCCGAGAATGCCGATAGTGATGAGAATTGTCGGCCCGATGCGATCGGCTAGCCAACCGGCAGGCAGCTGTGCTGCTCCATTCGATAGAGAAAAAGCGGAGGTAACTGCCGCAGATTGGGCGTAGTTAAGATTAAATTCTTCCTGAATATACGGAAGCATCGGCTGAGGTAGGGCAGTAAGCAAATGGTGGGTAGCGTGGGCTAAAATGAAAAACGGCAGCGAAGTTAGAAAGAATGAGCGCTTTTTAGAGTCAGGTAGTTTTATCTCCACGTAATGCCCTTTTTTGTGATGAACTCCTGTAATCACAGAACTGTTTCGTCTGAAAACAGTAACAAACCGGAACTCTGCTCCGGACATCCGGTTGTATTTTACCGGCATCCCCGGTTAAAATTCCAGCTTTAAAATCTAATTGTCACTAAGTATAACATTAAACCGAGTTAATTGCATATCGGATTCTTATAAAATAGGACTTCCATAACAAACCGTTTAGTACAGCATGAACTACCATATGGGATTCGAACCAAACTAGTTCAACGGGTACTATAAATAGCAGTTATCCATTAGACAAATCAATCTATATCTGCTAAGAACGGTACACCGGGTGTCGGATTACCTGACCGGTCTCTCCTCAAAGAAGATTGAGCCGGTTTCGGGCTATCTTTTAAACCACATTCCCAGGGCTTTGAACCACTTTAAGCCGACCTTTCCGGGTAACTCCTGCTGGATTCTCTCCGCCACCGGAAAAGCATTGATTGTATCGATTTGCGGCTTTAAGCGGGCTAACTCCATCTCCGAGTTACCTCTAGTCATCAGCTCTTCAAGATAATGGGCCATTTCCCGGGCGGATTTCAACCGCTCGTCGCTAACAGCGGCCATTTCCGGAGAAATGATACCATATTTCAGCTTGAGGCTGTTCAAACGTAAAATAGCTTCATAAGATACATCAACTATCTGCTGCCGGGTCAGCCATTCGGTCTCATAGTTCAGGGCATATTTCCAGTTCGGCGACAGTAAGGCCTGCCGGTGCTCTTCCAGCGTACTATAAAAACGCTTATAACCAAATTTTTCCGGGTTCTCGAATCCCAGGCTGCCGGGATCGAGAAATGGCGAAAGCGGGGCGATAAACAAAGCCAATCTCTTATCGCCGTTATGTTTTTTATAGAGGTATTCGCAAAATTCGATAGTCTCCATTACTGATTGATAAGTCTGCTTGGGTATCCCTATCATAAAGTATATATCGACCCGGCCGCAGCCCACGGCCAGAGCATCGGCAATAGTCTGTTCCAGACCTTCCCTCGTATAGCCCCGCCCGGAGGCCTTGATAATATCGGTATCGTGCGATTCCGGCGATATTTCCAGGCAGAAATTCGGGCAGGTATCGGCCATCTTTTGCAGCAGTTCTTTCGAGGCGGGGGTGAAAAGCTCCAGGATAATCTGGTTCTTGACACCGGCATTTTTCAACCCAGTGAACACTTTATCCGCATAGTCTTCGCCGGGTTGCCGCAAATCACCTAAAATAAATATCGGCCCGCCGCTAAAACGGTCGATTTGCTTCACGTCAGCAATGACGGCTTCCGGAGGACGGTAAGCCGGCGCCGAGCGGTTATAAAAATTACGGAAGGCCGACGAGGAACCACCGCAAATGACACAGCTCTTCGTACAGCCACGGCAGGTAAGCACCGCCGTAATGGGGTAAGTCCGCCAGTTTTTAAAGGGCAAATAGCTGGCTAAATCACGGTATTTAATAACCGACCGCACCATATTGGCGTAATAGTCTTTAAACACCGTCGTAAGGGCTTCAGGAACGTTGTTAAAGGGATTTTCCCGTACCTGCCCCTTCTCATCTTTCCAGACCAGGTTCGGCACGTTTTCCGGTTCTTTACCTTCTTTCACGGCCGCAACGAGCTGGCGTAACGGTTCTTCCGTAGAGTCTCCCCGCAATACATAATCGATTTCTTCGTAGGTCATTAAGTCCTTAAAGAAGTAGGACGAGGAAAGACCTCCGAAAAGGACTTTGGAATGCGGATGATATTTTTTTACGATTCTGGCAATTTCAATAGCCCCGTGAGAGTGTAAAAGCCAGTGCAGGTCGATACCAAAGAGCGGTGACTCTAACTTATTTATTGTCGCTTCGACATCGAAATTCTTATTATTAAGCATCCGTACGGCCAGATTAAGAATACGCACGTTATAGCCCGCCCGCGTCAGGTAATCCACCATACTGGCAAAGCCGATGGGATACATTTCAAAAGCGGTGGTAGAAGGAATTAAATCACTTACCGGACCGTAGAGAATCGTCTTCTTGCGAAAATCATAAACGCTCGGCGCGTGCAATAGAATTAAGTCGGGCATCCGTGAAACTCCTTTATTTAATGGCCGTGTGAAGAGCAGCCGCGCCGAAAAAAAGCCTCCGGTAACTCACTTTACCGAACCCTGTATTTAACAGCAGTTCCTGTAATGCTTCGGGTGTATAATAATTGGCCGCGGATAATCCCAAATAACGGTAGGCACCACGATTTCCCGAGACCCACCAGCCCATCCAGTAAACAAAAGTGCGAACATATAAATGGGCAAACTGTCTGATGAACCAGTTTTTCGGCTGGCTGCTTTCCACGATGACAAATTTACCGCCGGGACGCAATACCCGAAAGACTTCAGCGAGGTGTTTGGCGGCATTAGGATTGCGGTAAGTCAGATTACGAAAAGCAAAGGAAATACCCGCACAATCAAAATAAGCGTCTGGAAAAGGTAAGTTAGCAGCATCACCTTCGATAAATTTTATTTCCTTTTCCGCAATACCGGCTTTCCACCGGGCGATTTCCAGCATCGGCTCGCTAAAATCCAATCCGGTAATTTCTACCGGATAATCCGCCATTTCCGCCATAGTAACGGCTAAATCACCCGTACCGCAGGCTAAATCCAATACCTGTTTTGGCTTATCAGCCAGACATTCACCCGCCGCCAGCAGCCGCCATTTCTTATCCATACCTCCCGTAAATACGCGGTTGATAATGTCATAGTGAGGCGGTACGTCGTTGAATATCTTATATAGCGGCCTTGGATTACCGGGTTGTGTACTCAATATATAATTCCGTTCTCGATGCAGTCGATGTTTGTATTAAAATTACATTCAAATTATATTATGTAATATCGACGTATTACAAATTTTTAGGCGTTATTATATACTTCTTCAGAAATTGACTTTACGTGTATCGCCAAGATTACAATTTAATGTTAAAATAGTTTATCGATGAAAAGAATTCTATTGCTCAGTATGATGGTCATTAGTATTGCTCTTTTTACGCTCGGCCCGTCCGCACATGCGGCCACGGCCATCCAGATTAAAGAGCTAAATTTCGTATTTTTGCACGGAGCCAACGGCACTTCCCGTGCTATGCAATTGCTCTCAGATATAATTAACTTAAAACTGCCGGATTTCATCGCCGCATATGAAGAAAAACATCCCGGCGTCAAGGTACGGGTCGATTCGATGAACCGGTGTTATCCCAACAATGTCAGCATCGACGTCTGGGCCAATAATATCGCCACAAGCTGCAAGTCATTTTTCCACGAGAACAACCTGATATTAATCGGGCACAGTATGGGCGGAAAAACGGCACTGTACGCCACCGCTAATGATATTGGAGGTCTGCAGGATGAAGTCGCCGCGGTGATAACAATTAACAGCCCGGTAAAGAACCTGAACCACTACTACTTTACGGGTGGGGCTGACTACTGGTCGGCGGCTTGGTTAATTCCCCAGGACCATGGTGTCGTCGGTTCGCTGGAGCAATATGACGCCAGTGCGGACGGCACCTGGGTAGGCACCAATAAACACTGGCTGGCACTTTGTTCGGCAGAATCGGCACCGCAAAGCGAGCAATTTGATGTCAGCGGGGTCGACCCCCTGCCGCGGGATATGGACGACCATATCGTACCGATATCCGCCCAATATGCTGAAGGAGCGGATGTAGTCTATTACGGAGAACACTATCATAGTGAGTTTACTAACGACCCGGTTTTAGCCACCTATCTTGCGGAATTCATACTGCGTTATATCTTCGGCGGGACAATTAATTATTCCTACCTTGCCGAACAGGGTAATTTTACACATACCGCCGGCTGGTTTCCAATTTCATATAACTGGAAAGAGACAGTTGGGGAATTACCTATCGAACAGGGTACGGTGATACACAAAAATAATACCTGCAAATGGCAGAATTATGAAGATATTCTGGAACTTTCCGAATCCCAATTAATTCGCAGCAGTTTTAAAGTAGAGCGAACTTCTTTACCCGTACTTTCCGCCATACTTGATGCGAAATGGCTATCCCCTCATGATATTAACGACCATCGATTATTAATACAGACGCGTGCGGCACCAAAGTCGACGGTATCAGCCAATTGGTCGATTAACGGATTTGAGGAAATTGAAGGCAGATTACGTAACCGCTACGAAGTAAGAATCGAAACCGGCACTCCGTTTACATCAATTAAAAACGTTCACTGGGTATCGGATGAAAACGATATGGATTTCAGGCTTAATATCGAATCCCAAGCGGAAGGACCGCTACGTAATTTTGAGGTAACCTGGAAGACTTTCTTCGAGCAATATTATCCCCGGCAGATAATCGATGATATGCCGATTACCGGCTTCGAGTAAATATCACATCCGCAGTGTTGTTCTGATTGTAGCTAACCGGGACAATTTTTCTTTAAAGACAACCCCTATAACTTTGCCGTCTTCTATCACCGGCATTTCATCAATTTCCATTTCCACCATTTGCTCACAGGCATCCGCTGCCGATTGACCGGGATAAGCAACTAATATATGCCGTGAAGGAACCATTACCTTTTCTACCCTTGTTCTTTCACGTAACCTTCTTGGTACGGACTGAAGATTCTTTAAGTTAATACTGCCCAGGAGACGGTCTTCCGCTACCACCATAAAATAATGTTGGCCGCTCATCAGACTATATTCACGAATAATTTTACCGATGCTCATCTGGTGCCCGGCAAAGGGATATTGCCGTGACATTACATCCAATACCGTTAATTCTTTCAAAGAACGCTTTAACACAATGTTGCGCTTTATATGGACTGTAGCCAATGAAAGTGCCCATCCGGACAGAAAGAGACTTAATCCCGAGAACCACTTCTGATTCAAAATAAGTAATACTATTCCAACTACTACACAAAAAATACCGAACCCCTGCCCTATCCAAGAGGCAATGACAGTTGCCCGGTCATAATTGTGCGTTATCCGCCAGATTAATGCCCTTAGAATCCTGCCGGTATCAAGGGGATAAGCCGGGATAAAATGAAAGACCGTAAACAAAAAGAAAACGGATGTCATCCATGCTATGATATTCCCGAAAAGAGTATTGCCGATAACTACCAGCACGATGTAGACGGAGTATAATATTACGGTTATCAGAAGGTTAACCATCAACCCTGTGGCACCCAGTAAAAACTCCAACACGGGTGAGGTAAATTCACGCATAATACCGGGCACACCGCCGTAGATATACAGCGTAACCCTGCGGAATATTATATTCCGGTGACCAGCAATATAATTCAACGCGAGCTGCCGGATGATAATTAAAAGGAGGAATACTAAAGAAGCCGCTATACCCAACAGTATGCGCCGTGGAAAAGAATAAGATTCCGGGTATTGCGTAGTTACGATACCGATGATAAATAAAAATACGAATACCCAGGTGTAATGCAGACGCAGACGGATACGAAAGTTTTTTTTCTCACTCTTATTAATATTTGCTTCCGTCATTTCTCTAACATTTTATACCATAAATACTTTTGACAGTATATAACCCGCACCAATTAAAAACTGTGTTATCAGTATTACCATGACATTATTCGCCATACCGGGGACCAGTTTACTCATATCCTCAGGTGTTAAAGCAGCCCGGATTGCTTTAACAGCGATGGGTACTGTCAGGAGTCCGATAAGGGTAAAAACAGGCATTTGCCGGGCGACAACTGCCGCGATAATCCAAAAATACATTATTATCGTCAGTGCAATATAAACCTTACCTGCTGTTTTAAGTCCGGCAGTAATAGGTGTAGTCTGTCTTTTCGCCGTTTTATCGGCTTCGACATCAGGGAACTCGTTTAAAAATAGAAGGTTGTGGACGAGAATTCCGGAAGGTATCGAGGCAATAATTACCGGTATGCTGTAAGCGGAAGATTGGACAAAGTACATTCCTAATACAGGTAAAAAACCCAGACCGAGTCCGGCCGCCCATTCCGGTGACTTCAACCGCAGGATTAAGGGTGTATAAAGCACTACACACAGTCCGGCTACTACCAGCAACGGTAATAACTGCCAGCCGCTGGTATATATGAAATAAATTCCAATAGCTGCGGCAATTACAAGGGTAACCACTCCAAGCCAAAGTGCCTGCCGGGGTTTTAACATCCCTGCCGGTAATATACCGCTGCCGCCGCTGAAGGGAGTCCGCTTCGTTTTTAAGTCTATACCGCTGCGGTAATCGAAATAGTCGTTCAGTGTATTCACGCTAATATGGGTCAGTAAAAGCCCGAAACCGGCTAAGAGGGCAATCCCCCAATTAAAATATCCGTAGTACCAGGCGATACTCGAACCTAAAAAAGCGAGTACAATAGAAAGAATCAAAAACTGCGGGCGTGTTTCTAAAATCCAGATTTTCAGACGCATTGATTAATCCCTTTCGTGAGTATTTATTTTTACCTTAACCTCAGAACCTATCGCGGTATTTAAATAACTCGCCGCGCTGCCTTCCCGGACGGCAATTTCCAGATAGCCGCTGCTGCCGATAAGAGCCATCAGTTTTTCACCCTGGGCGTAATTCGGGCTTAATCCGGGTATTCTCCTATTACCGATAGTAACTACCAATTTCCCCGGCGGCAGGTCTGCTTCTTTAATATTTGTTACCAGATTACCGAAACCATCGATATGGATTACCTGCCCAATGATAGAGCCGTCAGTTTCGGTACGGATTTCCGCTAGCGGTAGAATCGTAACGGAACTAATCGTTTCGCCGAATTCTTTCATCGGAACACTCAAAGACAGGTGTGCCGATACCGGGGCGAAAATATCCCGACCGTGAAACGTACGGCTTACCGGATTAAGCCAGTATTTCGGATTAGTGATAGCCACCGCTTCCAGCTTCGAACTAATTTCCGTACTACTCGAATAATTGTGGATGACGTAACTTAATAATCCGTTATCCGGGGCTACAAAATAGAACCGAGGTGTCTTCAAAATGATTGCCCGCCGCTTTGTCCCGACGCCGGGGTCAACAACGACCAGATGAATGGTTTGGGGCGGGAAATACTTATAAGCGGCATTCAATACAAACGCCGCCTGATTAATATTTTGAGGAGGTATCTGGTGAGTGATATCGATAATGGTTACCCGGGGGTTAATGCTTAATATAACGCCTTTTACCGCCGCAATATAGCCGTCAGACAGACCGAAATCAGTGGTGAGGGTAATAATAGTACCCATACCGCTTTCCGCTAAAAACTATTGTAACCGTAAAGTAACAATGGCTATACCCACAAACAATACCGCCAGGGCAATGGTCAATTGAAATAACGTCTTCTCCACACCGCGTTTAGTGCGATAAACGGTATCTGCCTGGCCGAATATACCTCCCAGTCCGCCGCCTTTTACCTGCAACATTATGACCAGAATCAATGCAAGCGCCAGAATTATCTGGCCGATATTTAAATAGAGCTGCATTTCATCCTTCCTCTAGTTTTTTCTTCATTAACTCATTGACCAACTTGGCATTAGCGCGGCCTTTAGACGCCCGCATTACCTGCCCCACTAAAAAGGTCATCACCTGAGTTTTCCCTGCTTTATAGTCTACCACAGGCTTGGGGTTATTGGAAATAACCTGAGCTATGATAGCTTCAATTTCAGAGGTATCGCTAATCTGGCTTAGTCCTCTGGCCTTGATTATTTCTCCGGCGTCTTTGCCGGTCTTAAACATCTCTTCAAATACTTCTTTGGCACTGGTTCCGCTGATGGTTCCGTTTAACACCAGGCTTGCCAGATGTCCTAACTGTTCCGGGGTAATCTTAGCTTTATCAATTTCTGTATTCGTTGCATTCATTAGACGACTAAATTCACCGAGTAGCCAATTACTAATAGTTTTCGCCCGGTCGTTTAGTCCTATATTATCTAACGAACCTTTCTTCAAACAGGCTTCAAAATAATCTGCCATCGCCCTGGTTACCGTAAGCAGGTCGGCATCATATTGTGAAAGACCTAATTCTGTCATAAACCGGTCGCGGCGGGCTTCTGGCAGTTCCGGCAATTTAGCCTCTAAACCTTCGATATATTCGGATGTTAAGACTACCGGCGGCAAGTCCGGTTCCGGGAAATACCGGTAATCATGGGCATACTCTTTACTGCGCTGGGATACGGTTTTGGACTGTTCCTCGACCCAGCCCCGTGTTTCCTGTGCCAAATGTGTGCCGTCGATAACAGCTTTTCTAATCCGTTCTGCCTCAAACTCCAAAGCACGGTAGACCGCCCGGAAGCTATTCATGTTTTTAACTTCTACCTTGGCGGTGGTCTTAGTTGCTCCCTCTGGCAAAACGCTGATATTAGCGTCACAACGGAAACTTCCCTCTTCCATATTGGCGGTGGAGGCACCGAGATACTGCAGAATGGCTCTTAAGGTCATTAAATATTGACGGGCTTCTTCGGGAGACCGTAAATCAGGGTCGCCGACAATTTCCATAAGCGGCGTACCGGAACGGTTAACATCGACAACGCTGAATGATTCGCCACCGGTGTTCTGATGAGTCAATTTGGCAGTATCTTCTTCGAGGTGGACATTAGTAATACCGATGCGTTTTTTTTGTCCGCCAACCTCAATATTAAGCCAGCCTTTTTCCCCGAAAGGCAGGTAATTCTGGGAAATCTGGTATCCTTTCATCAAATCCGGATAAGGATAATTTTTACGGTCGAACCGGGCGTATTGGGAAATATTACAGTGCAATGCCAGAGCAGTCATTACCGTTAACTCAACGGCTTTACGGTTAATGACAGGTAAAACACCGGGCATTCCCAGGCAAACCGGGCAGACATGAGTGTTCGGCGTGTCACCAGCATAATCGACGCTGCAGCCGCAGAACATTTTGCTTTGTGTTGCAAGCTGAGCGTGTACTTCTAGACCGATAATCGTTTGAAAATTCACACTCTAAATCTTATCTTAACCGAGTGTACTTTGTCTAGCTTTAGCATACAATAGATGTAGAAATACAAGTTTGAGGTGTACCGGTGTTTGCTGATAGCGCAGATATACAACTATTTATTAAAAAGGTGATGGAAAAGCAGTACTTTGCGGTGCTGGCTTCGGTCGGCCAGGGGCAACCCTACAGCAACCTGGTTGCCTATACTTTTACAGAAGACCTGAAGACAATATGGTTCATTACCAGCCGGAATACCAGGAAGTACGATAATATCAAGGCTAATAAACAAGTATCCTTACTGATTGATAACCGGAGGAATCAGCCGGAAGATTTAAGCGGTGCGGTAGCTATTACGGCCATCGGCACTGTTCATGAAGAAACAACTAGTACCAATCAGGCAAAGTCTATTTTTCTAGCCCGGCATCCCTATTTAAAGGAATTTATAAACCAACCGGGCACTGCTATAATAGCAGTCGGTATATCTGAATATATCGTTGCTAGTTTCTCGCAAACGCAGCGGTTAAAGATAAATTAAAACCGTTTTTTAACGATTAATTTCTATTTGCTAAATCACCCTTATTGCCTGAATAAAGCTGCCCAAACAATCGCATCTAATATTGCGGTATGAAAGGCAAAATACCCGCTGCCAACAACCGCTAGCCAGTAGCTTACTCCCGGCACTTTAGTCTGGATACTCAGTATTGCCCAACAAAGAGCAATGGAAGCGAGACCGACTACGGCAAGAACCGTACGCACACCCACCCATAATCCAGTACCCGGATTAGCTACATATAAATTCGTTAGAGGCATCCATAAAGCCGAGGGCAGGAGCATCAGAATAAATATTACATAAAATAGGCTAAAATCGAACCTACCGGCAATTACGACATCACCGGGCGTTATCCGGAAGAAAAGGTAGTAAAGGAAAGCGAAAAAACCCAGAGCCGATATTATCATAGAGGCGAAATATACCGGCCGGATACTAGCCGGTACACCACCCCACAATACGTTCGCACCGCCTGATTGCCCGCCAAGTCCGTAAATATAGCTTGCGATAACCATCACACCACCGATGACATTGATAATAAGCAAAATAATATGTTGTGTCGCCATTAGATTAACTCCTTTTAAGCTGTAGGAACTGCCCGTCTTAATGCCACTAACAAAACTCCCGGTCCGCCGTGCACACCCAGCCCGGCACCCAGTTCGGATACTGTAATTTTTTCCTCATCGATACAATTGCCTAGCATTTTCCTCAACCGGACTGCGTGGTCTGTTATCGCGCTGTGGACAATGGTAAGCTCAGTAAAAGGAGCATTTTTTATAACAAAATCATAAATTCGATTCAAACCCTTTGAAACTGTACGCACCAGTCCCGCGCGCATAATCTCGCCATCGCGAAAAGTCAGCAGCGGCATGACGTTTAATATGCCGGATACTGCTGCAATAGTCTTATTTACCCTCCCGCTGCGTGCCAAATATTTCATGGTTTCAAAAATACCGAACATCCTGACTTCATTAACGGCCTTTTTCGCCTCATCGATTACTTCTCCCACCCCAGCACCGGATTTAGCTGACCTGGCAGCAGCCGTAACAACAAGACCCAGACCGGCAGAATTAAACTGAGAATCGATGACCTCGATATGACAGCGGCTTTTCAAGCTGCGTTGGGCCATAGTTGCCGAATTAAAAGTACCGCTTATTTTAGAAGAGACATGGATAGAAACGATACCGTCTGTATCTTCACAATATTCTCTATAGACATTCGTAAAATCTTCGGGGTTAGGCTGGGAAGTAGCCGGATATACCGGAGAAGAAATTAACCGGGTATAAAATTCGCCGGGGCTGATGTCGACACCGTCACGGTATGTTTTATCACCGAACCGGACGTATATCGGAACCACTCTTATACCGAGTTGTTCGGCCAATTCCGGCGTAATATCGGACGTACTGTCTGTAATTACCTGAACCACTCTACAACCCTCCCATGTTACTTTTAAACCGCTTCGCTAATTAACTTACCTAACAGGTTAAGTACTTCTTCATCCAAAGGAATATCACTCATCGATTTACCGTGATGGCTGAATCGTATTAACCCGGCTCTGTCTATGACAAAAAGAGCCGGCATACGCCCCGCCTTAAGGACTTTCACTTCCTGACCGTATTGATTGGACAGGGTATGCTGAGGGTCGGCAATACCCGGAAACGGCATTTTTTCTCCCTGCCAATACTGTTTGAAAGTATTTTCATCTTCAGGTCCGATAACAATAATCTCAGCCTGCCGGGCAAGAAAATTTTCATAGTCATGGTGCAACTGCACCATATGTTTTCGGGTATACGGTCACTTGAAACCGCGATTAAATACAAGTACAACACTGGATTTTTTCCTGTAATTAGAAAGCTTTATACCTTTACCGTCAGTATCAACCCGGTCAAAATCGGGAGCCAGTACCGCCTGACTTTTTTCGATTAATTCCAGCACATTTCTCCTCCCTTTGCCGGCAATTGCGATGTTCCAAAATAGGCAATTTCTTTATCGCCCGCCGTTACACAATTTTTTTCTTTAAACGTTATAAGACCAGCACTGAAGCAAACACCTGCCAGGCCAATAGTGCCTTCGCGGTGAGACTTAGAATGATATAAACCTTCTCACCAAATAGGTAATCCCGCCAGGGGCCGACCTGTTTGTATTGCAATAGCATATTAACGGCGAAAATCATAAAGAAAATGAACAGGGAAACAATAATACCATATACAAATCCCGGCGGAGATACATTCAATCCCGGAGCGACGACGTAAACTACAATGGCTACCCAGGGGATAATGCCCGCCCAGCAGCCAAACCAGAACGGCAATAAGCTCGGTTTACCGGGTTTTTCGTATTTCTCCTGTAGTGCTCCGAAAAGTATCATACCGGCATTGATACCGAAGATAGCTAATAAAGCGGCAAAGTCACTGATACCGCAAATTTGAGAAATTAATACTATCATAATCGAGGAACTAAAGAAGTACTCTATCCAGCGTCCGTAGTTGCGGCTTTGTTCCAGATTACGCTTATACCAGGGAAAAACCCAGGGGGAGGCAATTAATAAAAGAGCTATTGCCGAAATCGCCAAAAAAATAAAAACACCCCAGCCGGTGTAGATATTAAACATGAAATGAAGCTGGGGCATCGTACCGGGCGGCCCTTGCATGAACGTGGAGGTTACCGGAAGAGCAAAATTATTGGTGAGCAGGGCTACTACAATAGCCTGTACGGCAAGAACTACACCCACCCCGATGTTCCAGGCTCTAAGGTTACTGAATTTTCGTTCCATCTTTTCCTCCTGTTTTATCTATTATGAGAAAAATATGTTCTTAAGACTATTAATTCCTTAAATCCGTTGATTTGTCAACCCTATTTCAAATTCTTACGATTACTTTTTTGCAAAATATTTTAACCGTGTTATAATAAATTAATGAATGAATATTCATTCATTAATTGGCAGGTGATATAAATGCCCGACCGAGAAACCCGGAAAACCCAGATAACCGCCAAACGTCAGGAACAAATTCTGAAAGCGGCGGTAGAGATATTTACCCACAAAGGTTTTGCTGCTGCTACGATTCCGGAAATTGCCAGACTGGCCGGAGTTGCCGCAGGTACAATTTACATATACTTTCCCAGTAAACGCGAGTTGTTTCTGTCCGTCATTAAAAACACGATAATTAATCCTTCTCTTTTAAATTTACTTACTAATATGAACGGAGCAGATGTTAACATCACCTTCCGCCAAGTTATGCAGAACAGGCTCGACCTACTTGATAACGAAACTATGTTGCGGATTCCTTCCCTTATGGGAGAAATTATGCGTGACCCAGAGTTAAAGACACTCTGGAGAGATAAATTTATCCTTCCGATGATGTCACAGATGGAGAGTGTTTACCGCAAGACAAATGCCCCCGAAAAAGCAGAATCAATGGAACCGGCCATCGCGGTCCGGGCTATCGCCGGAATGATTATCGGGTTCCTTATGTTAAGAATAATGGAAGGCGAGACCAGCCCTCTAAACAAATTACCCAGGAACAGGATAGCCGCTGAACTGGCTAATTTCATAATCCACGGACTTGCCAATGAGAATAAAAAGTGATTGGGGGATACCGTATGGATAACACCGCTATCGATATTGACAATATAAGTTTCAGTTACGGCCGTCTGCAGGTTATCGATAACCTATCACTGGCAATTCCGAAGGGTGTCAGCTTCGGGTTTCTAGGCCCGAACGGTTCCGGAAAGACAACACTAATTCGCTTAATGGTAGGACTATTAAAACCAAAAAGCGGCAATGTATTATGCTTTGGGGAACCTCCAGTACCGGCTAACGCAAAAAACATCGGCTATATGCCGCAATTACCTTCGCTGTATAACGAGCTTACGGTCAGGCAGAATATCGATTTCTTTGCCAAAATTTACGGATTGAAAAACCGGCAACAACGTATGCAGCGGGTCGAAGAAGTCATTAAGCTGGTCGACCTACAGTCGAAACGGAACGTATCCATAAATCAATTGAGCGGCGGCATGAAACAACGGGTCAGCCTGGGATGTGCGATCGTGCATCAACCCCCTCTCCTATTTCTGGATGAACCAACAGTAGGACTCGACCCCGACCTGAGAGCTCATTTCTGGGAGCATTTCACCAGCCTGACTCAGACAGGCACTACCCTTATAATATCCAGCCACACGATGGATGATGCCGCTCACTGCCAGCAGCTTATTTTCCTGAGGGAAGGCAGGATAATTGCTTTAGGTTCTCCCAACGAGTTGCGGGCAGCTACGGGCAAACCGGATGCTACTCTGGAAGAGGCTTTTCTCCATTTCATTAGAAGCCAGGAGGAACAGGCAAATGTTCGGTAATACATTAACGATTGCCCAACGGGTGATGACCCAACTTATACGCGACCGTCGGACGATAGCCCTGATTGTAATCGTTCCGCTGGTTATTGCCAGTCTCGTTGGCGTCAGCGTACCTGACAAACGCATGTTAGACCACACCCTGCCGGCTATACTGGCTGTACTTGTCCTTTTTTTTGGCTTTTTGCTCACAGGCATCAGCTTTTTAAGAGAACGGTCACAGGGCACTATGGAACGCCTGATGGCTTCGCCGGTTTCCAGAGCCGATATTACGGCCGGGTACTTACTTGGCTTTTTACCCTTTGCCCTGGCTCAAACCCTGATTATTTTCTTCTATACAGCCTATGTATTCGATGTAAACTTCTACGGCGACCTGTGGCAAATAATCGTTTTCCAGATAATTATCGGTATCCTTGCGGTATGCCTGGGAATTTTCATCTCAACTTTCGCTAAAAACGAATTCCAGATGGTGCAATTTATTCCTCTAATCATCGTACCCCAGATGTTTCTTTGCGGTCTGCTCTGGGATGTTGCCGATATGCCGAATTACCTGCAGTGGCTGGCTAATATCTTACCGTTAACGTACGGAGTAGACGGCATACGGGCGATGATGCTAAACGGAGATAGCCTACTGGATATCTGGAAAGACGTCGTCATATTGGCTGCTTATGCTATAGTGCTGATGATATTAGCCTCATTTACATTAAGGCGAGGGTCTTCGGCTTAGAAAATATACCAGTCTATGAAGAAGCGGCTGCCAGCGAATGTTTAATCTTCGAGATGCTATCCACAGCTGCCAATTCGCCTTCCAGGATGCATTCTCGCGCCCGGTAAAATTCTCCCGCGCCGATATGAGCAAGCGACGGATGGATAACAACATCGGCACCGGCGGTAGTCATCTCACCGTACCGATACGTAGCTAAATAAACCGTTTGTAATATCACCTGTAAAATACCGGGCTCTTTGTCCTCTTTGTGTTTGGCAAGATAATTAGCTCTCTCCGTCCTGGTAGGAGTAATATCCACGGCGATAACAAAATCCGCACCCATCTTTTTTGCAATACTGACAGGTACTTGATTAACCAGACCACCGTCCACCAGGAACCGGCCGTTTCTTTTTACTACCGAGAATATCATCGGAATGGAAATACTGGCTCTTACCGCTTCGGTTACCGAGCCCTGGTTAAGTATTACTTCTTCGCCCGTTATTAAGTCTGTCGCTACACAGGATAGCGGTATCGCAAGTTCATTAAACTGTACGTTACCGATAAAGCGTTCCAATAGTTTGATAACCCTTCTTCCTCCCAGTAAGCCGCCCTTAGCAAATATCGGGTCGACCAAGGAGGCGACTCTCCGCCAATCCAGCGAAAGAGCCTGTTTTTTTACGAGCGCGGCATTAGTCTCCCTGGCATATAAAGCACCCACGACCGAACCGATACTGGTACCGGCAATAACATCAATGGGAATACCCTCGCGTTCCAGCACTTCCAGGACGCCGATATGAGAGAGTCCGCGGGCAAAACCCCCGCCTAACGCGAGTCCGATTTTCTTTCTTTTTTCAGTCATATGACATTTACTTTAATTTATAAAGTACGTCGCGTCAATGATGATACACATTTAACGCCTGTTATTCCAATCGAATTCTCAATCAATATTGTGGTTTTTGTAACTTCTCGTTGCATTTAGGCACTCTCCGATAATTACCATCCATTTTGCTTACCTTGGCGAAATTTGAGCTAATCTTTGAAAACAAATAGCGAAGCCTTTTTGATAATGTTCGCTATCTTCAACACGATTCTGTTTGTATTCTATCCAATCATGGAGCCTGCACCATAAATTATTTACCATTGACCAAAACCATTCTGGTGGCACGATGTCATCTCGCAATTTCTCACGGTCTAATAAGAAATAGGCCACTCTATCAAAACTATTTATAGTATTTTCAATCGCAAAACCTATGATAGCTTCATGCGATATATCATTGTCGGCCAGTTTTTGGCCTGTTAGACGACTCCTTATAATTAATTTTGAGGCTTTTCTGGCTTCATTTATTCTTTCTTTGATATCATCTATAGTCATACTGTTATTAACACTTTCCCAAACCAAGCCACGATAATAGCGAGTTTCACCTTCGGATAATTGCTTCAGCATTTCAGAAAATAATTGCACATTAGCAGAACGTTGCTGAGATTTCAATTGCTCTCTATTAATCTTAAAAGCTTTCCATGCGAAGAAAGCCGCTACTAAAGCAACAACAAATAAAAGTATTGTACTACCTGCTAGCGTCCAAGTTGCCCACTCTAATTGTGTCATCTTTCATTATCTCCTTTTTTGACTCCCGCCAGTAGACTTTGACGGAAGTATACTCCACTTAGACACTCTATGCAACGATATGTTTCAAGAAAGAATATTATCAAGTATTGTTATTTAACGTAACTACCCGAACGGCCAGTTAATAACCATAATAACGGCCAGTTATTCTCCCTGAAGGTTAATTTAGAATTAATTAAGGTTACACAACTTGCCTATATCTTGAGAATCCGCTAAAGTTTAAGAAGCGAATTTAAGAAGGTAATATTATGAGAATCATCGAAGTATTACAGGTAAATAAGTCCTTTCAGAACAATAAAGTCGTCGATAACCTTTCTTTTAATATTGAACAGGGGGAAATATTCGGTATGATGGGGCCCAACGGCGCCGGAAAAACGACTACCATACGGATGCTGATGGATATCATTAAGCCGGATAACGGCCGGATAAAACTTTTCGGCGAACCGATTAACCCCGCGACGAAGGACAAAATCGGTTACCTGCCGGAAGAAAGAGGTCTTTATAAAAAGCTCTCCGTCTCCGAATCGCTGGTCTATTTAGCCTCGTTAAAGAGTATGCCCAAACATCTGGCACAAACAAGAGCCGAGGAACTACTGAAAAAAGTGAATATGTACGTTCACCGGAATAAAAAGACCGATGAGCTCAGCCATGGTATGGGGCAGCTTATTCAATTCGTCGCTACTGTTCTGCATAATCCGGACCTGATCGTGTTTGACGAACCCTTTGTCGCTCTCGACCCGGTTAACACCCAACTGCTTAAGGATTTTATCATCGACCTTAAAGAGCAAAAAAAGACAATCGTTTTAAGCACCCATATGATGAACCAGGTCGAAGAACTATGCGATAGAGTGCTGATGATTAATAAGGGACGCATGGTATTGTACGGCGGGCTGGGAGAGGTCAAAGCCAAATACCGCAATAACTCGGTATTCCTGGAGGCCGACCGTATCCCTGAGGAACTTCCCGGGGTCACCGGCCGCAAGGACCATTTAAAATTCACCGAGCTTTTTCTGGACGGGCACACGCCCCCGCAGGATGTTCTAAAAGCGATTATTGATAAAGGCTCTAACGTAACCCATTTTGAAGTCTCAACCCCTTCCTTAAATGAAGTATTCATACAGGTGGTGAAGGAGGGATAAATGAATAAGTCATTAACCATATTAAGACACGAATTTTTGCGGACTCTGAAGAGTAAATCTTTTATCATATTAACTGTGGCGCTTCCTGTCCTGGTCATTCTCGGATTAGGCGTATATCAGGGTATTTCTTACCTTTATAAACCGACTACCGAGGTGATGAACACGGGTTATGTCGACCAAACCGGACTATTTTCCAACTATACCGTGCAGGACGGCGGCACACTCATTGCCTATAACAGTGAAGATGAGGCAAAAACGGCCCTGCTTGATAATGGTATCACCGATTTATTTGTTATTCCATCCGACTACCTGGCTACCGGTCAGGTCATCCGCTATACGCTTTCCCGGGACTACGAATTACCTGCGGCAACCGTCAGCCAGATGAAAAGTTTTTTACTTTCCAATCTGCTTGATTCCAGTGTCAGTCCCGAGATTATCGAACGCGTGAAAGACCCGTTCTTTATGAATTCAATCCGCCTCGATGATACCGGTGAAATAGCTCCCGGGCAGGATATTGTCAGCATGATAGTTGTCCCGCTGGTTTTCGCTATAATATTTATGATATCCGTTTTCTTTGCTTCCGGATTCCTGTTTCAAAGCGTTACCGAAGAAAAAGAAAACCGGATTATCGAAATACTTTTATCCTCCGTGTCATCCTGGCAATTATTGGTCGGTAAGATTCTCGGTTTGGGACTGGCCGGATTATTACAGGTTGCCGTCTGGCTGGCTACAGTGGTCGTTTTCGCTGCCTTAGCTCCCGGATTAATACCCGCTCTTAGCGGGCTATCTATTCCCATCAGTCTTATCGGTTGGGCTTTGCTGTATTTCATACTCGGCTATCTTCTCTTCGCCTCTATTTACGCAGGAGTTGGTTCAGTCGGCCCGTCCGCTAAGGAATCACAGAGTTTATCCATGATTTTCGTCATCCCGGCTATTATACCGTATTACTTCAGCTACTTCGTGGTAACTCAACCGGAAAGTGTTTTTTCACGCATATTAACGCTATTCCCGCTAACCAGTCCGATGACAGTAATGATGCGCTTGCCTTCCCACTCCATCGCCGGCTGGGAATTAGCCCTTAGCTTAATCATACTGGCCGGTTCTGTGGTCTTCGGTATCTGGTTTGCATCCCGTATATTCAGAGTCTTCCTATTGATGTACGGTAAGAAAATATCTCCCCGGGATATTTTCAAATATCTGAAGAATGCGTAATAGTTTTAAACTTTGAGTTTTGAGATTTGAGCTTTGCTATGCTACACTTTAACAAATGAGCAAAGATAAGCCTCAAACCAGAACGGTTTTTGTCTGCCAGCAATGCGGCAAAGAGAGTCTGAAATGGGTCGGACACTGTCCAAACTGTCAGGCCTGGAACAGCTTCGCCGAACAGACAGTAAAAGTGTCGGCTGCAACTGTTATGAATGTATCATCCTCCGGCATTCTCCAGGAACTATCGCAGGTAACCACCGAAGCCGCCGAGCGATTTCCCATCACTCTCACTGAGTTTAACCGCGTGCTAGGCGGTGGTGTCGTCCCCGGTTCGCTGGTGCTTATCAGCGGCGACCCCGGTATCGGTAAGTCCACGTTGCTTTTGCAGGCGGCGGCTCTCGTTGCCCGCCAAAGAGGCAATGTGGTCTATGTGTCAGGTGAAGAGACCGCCTACCAGATAAAACTGCGTGCGGAACGGCTAGGCTTAGACGGCAAAAAGCTTTACCTGCTATCCGAGACCAATCTTAATGCTATCATCGAACGACTGGAAGAACTCAGCCCTAGCCTGGTAATAATCGATTCGATTCAGACCGTCTACCTGCCTGAAATGGATACTTTACCCGGCAGCATTACTCAGGTCCGGGAATGCACAATGCGCTTAATGCAATGGGCCAAACCGGCCGCCGTCCCGGTCTTCCTGTCCGGTCACGTAACCAAAGAGGGAGCTATAGCCGGGCCTAGGGTTCTTGAGCATATCGTCGATGTCGTCCTATATCTTGAAGGCGAACCGTTCAGCTCCTACCGTCTTTTACGGTGTGTGAAAAACCGCTTCGGCTCGACTAATGAGATAGGCGTTTTCGAAATGAAAGAGAAAGGTCTGGCAGAAATCACTAATCCATCGCAAATTTTCCTCTCGCCCCGCACCGGTGAAGTGGTCGGTTCTTCAGTCGTCTGTACGCTGGAAGGCAGTCGCCCTTTATTGGTCGAAATCCAGGCGCTCACGAACACTACCAGCTTCGGGATGCCCCGGAGAGTGGCTAACGGCGTGGACTTCGGCCGGCTGTTACTCATAACCGCCGTACTGTCAAGGCGTGCCGGTCTGAAATTAGGCAATCAGGATATCGTGGTAAACGTAACCGGCGGGTTGAAAATCAACGAGCCGGCGGCTGATTTAGGCATTGCTTTATCGATTGCCTCCAGCTTCAGCGATAACGAAGTAGACCCCAAACTGGCGGTTATCGGCGAACTCGGTTTGAGCGGCGAACTTCGAGCGGTATCCCAACTGGAAAGACGCCTGAGTGAGGTCGCGCGGCTGGGCTTCCAGCGCTGTATGGTATCGAAAACGGGGCTGAAAAACATCAAAATACCCGATTCGTTGACGTTAATTCCAGCGGGAACGATTAGAGAAGCTATTTTGAAAGGCATAATAAGACGGCAAAATAATAGTAAGACTGCTGACTCTGAATAACTTACCCGGTCAGCTTACTATTGTGATACGTTGACATGTAACCCCAGCAAAATACCCGCCGCTATCAGTATTAATACACCCAGAGATATCATTACAATACCGCCGATACGCAACGAGCCTGGCTCGGGACGTAACGGCATATGTTCGATATATTCTCTGACATCACGGCGGTGGACGATAGTATTGTAGTATTTTTCTTCTTCGTACCGTCCCCAGAAATAGAAGATAATACCGAGGACAACAAAAGCACCGCCCATAATAAAGAGCAACATATAAACCGGCATCGGTGGTCTTCTCCTCTTGAATCCTCTTGTGGCTAATTATAGACGGTTAAAAACTATTTTTCAATAGTATTTTAAAATGACTTCCGTATTATTTTTTAGCAGGCATTAAGAAACATAAAGTCCTACCCGTCCCATAGCGAGATGGGTAGGACTTTATAGTTTTAAGTTCCCAGTTTAATGTTGTATTAAAGAGTGATTATTTAACTTCGACGGTTGCGCCGGCTTCTTCTAGTTTAGCCTTAGCAGCAGCGGCATCATCTTTATTAACGTTCTCTTTTACGGGTTTGGGAGCACCCTCAACCAGGTCTTTGGATTCTTTCAGACCGAGGTTAGTGAGCTCCCGAACTGCTTTGATAACATTAATCTTGTTCGCACCGATTTCCTTGAGGATTACGGTGAATTCCGTCTTCTCTTCTTCAGCCGGAGCAGCGGCGGCACCGGCGGCCGGTGCGGCAGCGACAGCGACCGGAGCAGCAGCACTTACGCCGAATTCTTTCTCCAGAGCCTTTACCAGTTCGGCAACTTCAAGAACAGTCATACCTTTAATTTGATCGATAATTTCTTCAATATTAGCCATTAGTTGTGCCTCCTTCTAATTGTTTCTTTCTTCCGTTTAATACATTAACCAGACCGCTTACAGGAGCATTAAGCTGTCCCATAAGCATAACGATGGGCGATTGTAATTGTCCCAATAACATAGCCAGCAATACTTCTCTGGTAGGTAGAGTCGCAATTGTCTGGACATCTTGTGGCGTAAGTAATTTACTACCGAGAAAACCGCCTTTAATCGATAGCGTGGTCTTGGTCGTACGGATATAATCGGCCAGGGCTACGGCTATATCTCGGGCATCTTTGAAGCCGAAAGCAATCGCAGTCGTGTCATTGAGTAGACTATCTATCTGGTCATAACCGGCTTTATCGGCTGCAAACTTGGCGAGGGTATTCTTAACCACCTCAAATTTGCCGCCGGCAGTTCTCATCCTCTTCCTAATTTCAAGTAAATCGACATTTTTCAGACCTTTATAATTGGTTAAAATGCCGACACTGGACTTCTTAAAGGATTCTTCAAGATTGTCAATAATGACAGCTTTGCCTTCTTTTTTCATCTTTCACCTCCTTATGAATATTATATTTTCATTAGTACCTAAAAACAGACCATCCCACACCAACATTGTTCGTTGTCCTCATGCGTCAGAAGTATCCGGTATCCTCCAGAATAACGGTACCGCGATAATAAAAAAGCCCTTATGCCGAAATGCACAAGGACTTTAGCCGACTTTGGTAAGTCAGTATAATTTCCTCGGCAGGCGATATATTAAGCCTTATACGGCACCCGCTGTCTACGGAATATTCACTTTTTAAACAAAATTATTATATTACTACTCGGTGGTAAGTGCAAGAGTAGTCTTAAGGTCTAACGGTACACCCGGTCCCATGGTCGCGGAAACCGTAGCCGTCTCGACATATTGTCCTTTGGCGCCTGACGGCTTGGCTTTAACAATCGCTTCAATCACACCGGTCAGGTTTTCCAGCAATTTCTTTTCATCGAAACTGATTTTCCCGATAACCAGATGAATCAAACCGTTACGGTCAAGCTTAAATTCGACACGGCCTTTTCGGGATTCGTTAATAACCCGCGGCAAATCAGCAGGCTGGACGACAGTGCCCGACTTAGGATTGGGCATCAATCCTTTACGGCCAAGTATTTTACCGAGCTTGCTAACTCTACCCATCATATCGGGAGTGGCTATAGTGACATCAAATTCGAGCCATCCCTCTTCGATTTTTTTAATGATATCATCAGCACCTACATTATCGGCACCGGCATCCCTGGCAATTTTATCTGCTTCCCCTTGAGCGAAGACCAATACCCGTACTGTTTTGCCTAATCCGTTAGGCAAGGTGGCTACACCGCGTACTTGCTGAGATGCATTACGCGGGTCGAGCCCCATCTTAATATGAAGCTCAACGGTAGCATCGAATTTAGGCAACGGCATCTTTTTTATTAATGCCAATGCTTCTGACGGACCGTAGGCCTTGTTAGGCTCAATTAGTTTAGCTGCTTCTTCGTATCTCTTGCTGCGTTCTTTCATTGCATTCCCTTTTATTCTATATCAATTCCCATACTGCGAGCGGTACCGGCAACGACACGATAAGCCGCTTCCGGGCTATTGGCATTCAAATCCTTCATTTTTACGTCGGCAATATCCTGTATTTTCTGTTTGCTTAACTTACCGGCGCTGCTATGTCCGGTACTGCCGGAACCCTTTTCCACGCTGAGAGCTTTTTTCAACAAATCAGTAGTCGGCGGGGTTTTGGTGATAAAAGTAAAAGACCTGTCCTCATATACCGTAATCTCTACCGGTACAATAGAGCCGGCCTGCGAAGCTGTCTTTTCATTATATTCCTTACAGAAACCCATTATGTTGATACCATGCTGTCCGAGAGCCGGACCGACCGGAGGGGCCGGGTTAGCTTTACCGGCTGGTATCTGAAGTTTTACTACTGCTTTTATTTTCTTTGCCATTGGTTACTCCTAAATCAGCTTTCAGCATTCAGCTATCAGTTAATTCTTTATTATTTTACCCCTGACAGCATGTAACTGAAAGATGTTTTATAACTTTTCTACTTGTAAGAAATCGAGTTCGACCGGTGTTTCACGACCGAAGAGCGAAAGCAACACTTTTACTTTACCTTTATCTGGATTTACTTCTTCTATCGCACCGACAAAGTCCGTAAACGGACCATCAATAACCCGTACGCCCTGCCCTTTACGCAACCCGACCTTTACTACCGGAGTCTTAGTTTCCATCTGCTTCAATATACGACTGACTTCTTCTTTTTGTAAAGGAACCGGCGTTGTGCCGCTACTGACAAAACCGGTAACTCCAGCGGTATTCCGTACCAACCCCCAACTCTGGTCATCCAACTTCATATTAACCAGAATATAACCGGGGAGTATTTTCTTGGTTACATTGCGTTTCTGACCGCTCCGAACTTCTACTTCCTCTTCGGTGGGAATGACAATATCAAATACCGCATTTCCGGCATCGGAAAACTTAATACGCTGCTCGATATTTTTTTTAACCCGTTCCTCGTAACCGGAATAGGTGTGGATAACATACCACTTCCCCTCATTTTCCAGAGTCATCGTTTATCCACCTATAAATACCTTTTCAGCCAGAGCGACAAATCCATAGTCAAAAGCCCCTAAAATTATACCGATGGCTACTGAAAGTATAATTACCAGCATCGTAAGATAGAGGGCTTCTCTCCGGGTTAACCAGACGACTTTCTTCAATTCGCTTAGTATTTCCCGGAAGATTTTAAACCTCTGTTTGCCTTGCTTGGCCGTGGCTGTTGAATTCACCATCGTTTAACTCCGGCTGCGGAACGCAGCGTTACTTTACCTCCCGGTGCATGGTATGGCGGCGACAACGGGGGCAATATTTATTGAACTCGATACGCTGAGTATCGTTCTTCTTATTCTTGACCGTATTATAATTACGCTCTTTGCATTCGCTGCAAGCAAGCTCAATGTTGATTCTATTTTCTGCTTTTGCCATGTTATTCGATAATCTTAGAAACGGAACCGGCGCCTACCGTTCTACCTCCTTCACGAATTGCGAAACGCAAGCCTACCTCAATGGCGACGGGGTAGATGAGTTTAATTTTCATTGTGGTATTGTCACCCGGCATTACCATTTCCACGCCCGGCTGTAGTTCGATGCTACCGGTAACATCCGTAGTCCGGATATAGAATTGGGGTTTGTAGCCATTGAAGAAAGGTGTGTGACGGCCGCCCTCTTCCTTTTTAAGTACGTAAACCTGAGCTTCAAATGCAGTATGAGGTTTAATAGAACCGGGGGCTGCCAGCACCATACCGCGCTCAATATCACTCCGTTCAACACCGCGTAACAAAAGACCTACCGCGTCACCGGCTTCAGCTTCATTTAACGTCTTATGGAACATTTCACAACTGGTGACAACGACCTTCTTGGCCTGATGATGTAACCCAACGAGTTCGACTTCGTCACCGGATTTAACAATGCCTCTTTCAACACGACCGGTCGGCACGGTACCGCGGCCTTTAATACTAAATACGTCTTCAACAGACATTAAGAAAGGCTGGTCTTTCGGACGAACCGGGGTGGGAATAAAATCATCTACCGCATCCATTAATTTCAAAATCGGGCCGCACCACTTGCAATCCGGCTTACCACAGCCACATTCCAAAGCTTTGGTGGCACTTACTCTTACGATAGGGGTCGTATCACCGGGGAAGTTCTGATTGCTAAGAACTTCACGAAGTTCCATTTCAACAAGTTCGAGCAGTTCCTCATCTTCCATCAAATCACATTTGTTCAAAGCGACGACGATGGCCGGGACCTCTACCTGACGTGCCAGCAAAACATGCTCTCTGGTCTGGGGCATTGGCCCATCAGGAGCGCTGACTACCAGAATCGCTCCATCCATCTGGGCGGCCCCGGTAATCATATTTTTGATATAATCGGCATGACCGGGGCAGTCAATGTGGGCGTAATGCCGTTTGGCTGTCTCATATTCGACGTGAGCGATAGCAATAGTCATACCACGGGCTTTTTCTTCCGGTGCGTTATCAATCTGGTCGAACGCACGGAATTCGGCAAAACCCTGTTTTGACAATATTAAAGTAATCGCTGCCGTCAGGGTTGTTTTACCGTGGTCTACATGACCGATAGTACCCACGTTTACATGCGGTTTGGTTCTCTCGAAGACTTTCTTAGCCATTTATAATATTCCTCCCCTTTATAAGCCCACAATCAGATTCGAACTGATGACCCCATTCTTACCAAGAATGTGCTCTACCAACTGAGCTATGTGGG
>JAFGLR010000050.1 GCA_016927955.1 Dehalococcoidales bacterium | reverse complement strand
GGTGTAGTCGATGGTGAGCAGCTGGTTGGTCACTCCGGCGCTGGAGGGCTGAAGGGTGTTCTCCGGGGCGGTGATGGTCGCATCCAGCAGGTGTGCAACCAGAATTCTCAATGGATAATGTTTCATCTAATTTTTGCTGCGCCCCGGGGTTCACCGGTACAGCCGCGTCGAGAGCTGTCCGTCGAGGTAGGCATAGATTTGCTCGAACTGTGCCAGGGTCATTGTCTCGGTCATATCCGCATTCAGGAAAATGACATATTCCTGGTAGCGGGCGACTGCTTTGCAGCGGTCGAGTCCTGCCCAGACGCCGCAGGCAATGTGCTGCTGGTCGGCGGTTGGGCTTGAGAAGGTGAGTTCTGCGGGCGGCTGCCAGGTTTCACCGGTAAAGTTGTCAAACATTCCTTTTTTTGTTCGCTCAAATTCTAAAATTGCTCCTTTATTACTTGGAAACCGGTAAACAATGTAAATAACGATGTCATATCCATAGTGAATATCCTGGCCACCGTTTTCGATTTCACCATGGCCCTCCGATAGGGATGAGATGTGTTCGAAAGAGGCGCCTTCTGGTAATACACTTTCGGGTATTTCCCAATCCTGGACATGGAAATCCCTGTCAGGGGCGCACTCCCACCACAAGCAGCCGTTCCGGATGTATTGGACGGAAGCAAAACAACAGGCCAGGCTCAAGGAAAAGACTGCCAGGGCTGTGCATACTCCTAAAATTTTCAAATTTTGCGTCTGTTTGTTCATTCACACTTCTGCCTGAATATCCATAGAATTCGCAGGAATGATATTCCAGATATTGTCCCGAACGGAACCACTATTCCTTGCGCCCCTTTTTCGTTACCATTTTCGACAATTTCTTTATCGAGGGAAGTATTCTCTGCCAGTTGTTCGTTCAGGTAGTACCGATCCATTCAATCCCTTACCTGGGTAAGTTGTTTATTAATTATTAGAGGAAATACATAAACTATAACAATGAAACTTAGTAGTAAACTTTCCCACAGCATAATGTTCACAACATTATTAAACGGTGTTCCAAAGTATAAAACAATAATATTAGCAATTTTTAGAAGTTTCCATGTTAGCAGTCCCCGAGAAAATAGTAATATCGACAGCATCAGAAACATTATTGTATTCTTCTTCATCGCTTTTTTTGAAAGTTTATTATATAACCACTGTGCCCAAGGTAAAAGCCAGAGAAAAAAGAAGGTCACTAAAAAGAATAGCAGTAGAGATATTATTACTAAAAGAGCGTATCCTTCTAGTAACAATATGTACGGAGCGCCAATAAGGAAATCCACAGATGCTACTAACAAATCATAAAAACCATTAATTAAGTAATAAAGTAATGACAAGATAACTCCTACTTGAATTGCCATTAACACCTGCAATATACGTAAAGGCAAAAAATTTTTAGCCTTTATCATTAAATAATTTATAGGAGGGAAAACAAATTTCTCTGTTTCAGTGTTTATAATTAATTTAGTACGATTGAAATACAAACATATTATATCTATTGCTGTTGGAATTAGTAGATTTAAAATTACTAAAAAAACTATTTTTGCTTGCAATCGATATATAAGAGCCAAACCCATATCGTCCATGCGAGATGGATACATGTAAGGGGCAAGCCAATCTAGGAAGAAAATGAATGGTATAACAAATATAAATCCTAATAGCCATCCTTTTTTTTGAAGGTTTTTCATTATTGACGTAAAGTTGCGTTTCATCGTTATTACCTCATATATATTAATTTTTTTTGAGAGGGTGAATAAGATTTATTGCATAAGTTTGCCACAATAATCAATTAATCCTGGTCCATTGTCATCAATATCAAATTTGCTTCCAATACAAGAAGTGAATACCCATTTATCTGGAGGATTGTTAGGGTTAAAAAATAAGCTTGGGCTTTGAATGTTATTTAAGTTAAGCATATATATATAGTCACCACGGGCAATAAACGATTTTGCATTTCCATTCTTTTCTAGATTTCCAGCCCAATCATTTTTTATTTTGTTTCCGGTTATTCTTGGTGGATAAAAAACCGAACCACCATCATTCCAGTTATAGTAATCAAACATGATTGTATGTATCGTAAGCGCTGCGTTAACATTAGAAAACAATAAGTTGGTCGGTTTTCGATATATCATCCCGTGAATTTCAACATCAATCCGAAATGAACCAACAGCTGCAGCAAACAGTTCTTCTTCAGGATATTGACCTAACCCGATTCCAATATAATCAGGTTTATTTATTAACCGAGCAAACGTTTCAGGTCCTACACTCGTTGGTACACATGTGTCGAGTTCATTGAAATAGCTTCTCACATACCAAATAGCAAGTTTACTTATATTCTCACTTATTATTGGCTTTGCATTT
The DNA here is from genome assembly GCA_016927955.1 of Dehalococcoidales bacterium. Lineage (GTDB taxonomy): Bacteria > Chloroflexota > Dehalococcoidia > Dehalococcoidales > JAFGLR01 > JAFGLR01. The sequence continues at coordinate 449 of JAFGLR010000050.1, read as the reverse complement.
TTTATTGTATCTTCTACAAAACTATTTGGTTGAGTGTATTGACTACCTCTTCCATTTAGATAGTGTTCTAAATTATTAGCGGCTTGTACATATCCATCTGCTCGTTCCCTTCCAGCCAATTGTAAATACCAAGCTTCAGTAAATTCCGTATTTCCTTCTTGTAGATCATTTTCTAAGGCATCACAATTTTCTTCAGTAAATAAACCTTGATTATCTGTCCATCCTAATAAATCACATAACCCAGAAGGATCAGTTCTATTTATTGAATTTCCTTTAGCATAAAGCCACCGATTTAATGATAATGGTTTTTTATAATTTCCATTCCAGGTATCCCTGGTCTGGAATCTCCCCAGCGTAGGCGAGTAGTGCCTGGCCCTCAGGTAGAGCAGGCCGCTTTCCGTGTATTCCCCGGTAAACCCGTAGCGGGTGGCGCTGCTCCCATTGGAAGC